>JAHFOU010000207.1 GCA_023261525.1 Planctomycetota bacterium
CCTCATCGGCCTGGTCCTGTCCGGGATCGTCACCATGGCCCTGCCCAACCACATCCCCCAGGACAGGATCTCGGCCCGGGACGTCGGCACGGCGGGCGACCTCCCCTTCCATACCCTCGGCCGCCACGCCGCCCACCTCGTCTCCGCCGATCCCGCGTCCGCCTTCCACCGCTTCGTGGAAGGCCAGAACGAGCTCCTCTGCATGCTGGTCATGGTCGTGGCCGGGGGCTCGCTCTACATCTGCGCCACGGGCTCCATCCCCCTGGCCCTGTCCTTCATGCAGGCGGGCCTCTCGCCGGGCGCGGCCTTCGTCTTCCTCCTGGTCGGTCCGGCCACCAACGTCACCACCATCGTGATGGCCTGGCGCTACCTGGGCCGAAAGACCACGGCCATCTACCTGGCGGGCATCATCTCGGTCGGCCTGGTGTCGGGCTACCTGATCAACGACCTGGCCCCCCACCACGGCCTGCTGTCCATGCCGGCCCCCAGCATCGCCTGCGCGGACTGCGGCACGGGCGCGGGCATCCTGGGCTGGACCTGCGCCCTGGCCATGGCCGGGGCCATCGGCGCCGCGGCCTGGATCGACCTGCGCATGCTCTGGAAGGCCCGCCTGGGCGGCGGAGGAGGGCCCAAGACCCTGATGCTTCCCGTGGACGGGATGACCTGCGGGCACTGCAAGGCGACCGTGGAGGGGGCCCTGCGCGCCCTGCCCGGGGTCCTGCGCGCGGAAGCCAATGTCAGCGCCCAGCGGGTCGAGCTGACCCTGGGGAAGAATGCCCCCTCCCCGGAAGCCCTCCGCGAGGCCGTCGAGGCGGCCGGCTACCAGGTCCCCGGGGGCGACGCCCCTCCGGCTCCCTGACTCACTCGTCCGGAAGGTCGAGCTGGAGCATGTTCCGCATCAGGGCCTGCCACCCGGGAAGCTCCCTCAGGTCGTAGAGGTCCGGATCCCCGACCGCGGCCGCGGGGTCATGGAATCCGGCCGCGCAGGCCGCCGCAAGCCTTTCCAGGGCCTCTTGGGTATCCCCGGACAGGGCCGCCAGGCAGGCCTGGTTGTAGAAACCCACGGAGGCGGCATTCCCCCCCCGCTGGGCGTTCAGCTCCTGGGTCTTCATGAGGATGGCGTGGGCTTCGGGCTTCCCCAGGCGCTTGAGGGCGCCGGCGGCGGCAAAGCGGACCCCCTGGTCCTCGTCCTGTCCCAGGCGCTCCAAGGCCGCGGCGGCGGCCGGATCCCCGAGGACGCCCAGGGCCCGGGCGGCATGGTAGCGGGTCAGGGCCTCGGGTTCGGAGAGCAGGGCTTCCAGCGCCCCGCGGACCTCCCCGGAGGGAGGACCCAGGCGGGCCAGGGCGGCGATGGCCGGCCCGGCCCTCTCCATGGTCCTCTCCTTGAGGACCTGGGCCAGCAGGGGGGCGGCCGACGGCCCGCCCTCGGCCGCCAGATCCAGGAGCTCCTGGGAAGGCCAGCCCGCGCGGGCCAGGGCCCTGTGGACCCTCCAGACGACCTCGGGATGTTCGTCGGAGAACAGCAGGGCCGCGTACTGCACGGCATGGGGCCCCAGGGCCTCCAAGGCGATGCTGGCCTCCTCCCGGACCCGGTAGTCGGCATGGCCCCAGTGGAGGCGCAGGAGGCGGGCGGAGGAGGCCAGGAGCTCCCGGTCCAGGCCCCGCCGGAAGGGGGCCGCCAGATCCAGGGGAAGCAGAAGCTCCTCTTTTTTCTCCTTCCGCGCCTCAGGAACGGACGGAGGAGCGCCCCCGCAACCGGCCAGGAGGAGGACCAGCAGGAAGACGGAAGGCTTCATGGCTTCCCCTCCCCCACCCGGTACACCTCGGCCCCCGCGGGAGCGCCCTCCCGCGCGAAGGGCTTGGCGGGGATGGAAGCCAGCCGGGTCCACTGGGGCGGGATCCTGCCTTCGGAGACCCAGGCGGGCGGGCGGTATCCCCACCAGTCCTCCAGGTTCCGGATCCATACCCGGTCGAGGACCACCAGGGATCCCCGGGCCAGGGCCGGCGTCCCCTCCTCGAGGGGAAGCCATTCCTTGGAGCCGCGTTCCGCGTCGAACCCGATGTGGGCCTCGCAGGTGCGCGGATCGGCGTAGACCCGATGCTCCTGGGCGGCCAGGACGGTCGCGTAGGATGCCTTCAGGGAATAGGCCGGGATCTGGGCGGAGTACCAGCTGAAGGCGCATCCCAGGGCCAGGAGGGCCAGGAGGCCCAGGGCCCCCCGCCGCGCCCAGGCCCGGCGCCCGGGCAGGGAGCCCAGGTGCTGGATGCCCATCCCGATCAGGATGGCACAGGGGAGGACGACGGGCTCCATGATGCGGTGGCTCAGCTGGAAGCCCGGCACATAGGGCTTGAGCTGGAGGGGCCAGAAGTTGATCCCGAGGGCCATGCAGAGGGCCCAGGCCAGGGGCTTGCCCGACTCCCGGCAGGAGGCCCGCCAGAGGAGGATGCCCGCCCCGGCCGCCGCGAGCAGGAAGGGGCCGAGCACCAGCCAGGCCGGGGTGCTGACGTCCAGGGCCATGGCGGGCACGCCCCAAAGCACCCGCTTCAGCACCATGGAGAACGCCGGATAGACGAGCTCCATGTGGTGCTCGTGCCGTCCGTGCTGGGTGATGTGGAGGCGGTACAGGAAATCCCCCGTCTGCAGGCGGTACCAGAGCATCTCCAGGGCGCAGACCGCAGAGAAGCCGCCAAAGCCCCAGAGGAAGCCGCCCGCCCCGCGGCGGCGCCAGGCCAACAGGGCCCAGATGGGCAGGATGAAGAAGCCCATCTCCTTGTGCAGGTGGACGAAGCCCCCGATCAGGCCGGTGGCCAGCCACCAGGGCCAGCGTCGTCCCGCCGCCGCGAGGTAGCCCCGCTCCAGGCAGTACACCGAGAGGGCCATCCAGAACCCCACGGGCACGTCCGTATGCAGTTCGGTGGCCCCGGTGAAGCTCGTCGGGGCGAGGGCGGCGACCGCGGCGGCCCAGCCGGCTGCCTGGGGCCCCCACCAGAGCCGGGCCAGGGCCCAGGCCATGACCACGCATCCCAATCCCGAGGCGAGGTTGTACAGCACCGCCACGCGGTATCCCTCGCCGAAGAGGACCTTGAGGGCGGCGATCGGGGCCAGGTAGCCCACGCGCAGGGCCAGCGGGTAGTTCTCGGGCCGGTAGGTGCCCCGGACCATGGCCCGCGCGAAGTGGTCGAAGCCGAGGTCGTCCGAGCCCTGCCAGCCCGTGAAGGCGACCCAGCGCGCGGCCGCGGCCAGCAGGAGGCCCAGCGCCAGCCAGCGCCACTCGCGCGCGGTCACCGGCGTGGGAGAGGTCCCTTCCATCGGCCGTGATTGTAGTGTCCCGGGCCCGGACGCCGAAACCCTCTTGCCGCCCCCGAGCCCCTCCCCCTAGAATCCCGCGCGTGATCATCGGCTGCCCCAAGGAGATCAAGGACAACGAGAACCGGGTCGCCCTCCTTCCGTCGGGGGCGGAGGACTTGGTCCGCCGGGGACACCAGGTCCTGATCGAGAAGGGCGCCGGGCTCGGCAGCGGCGTGGCCGACGAGGACTACGCCAAGGCCGGGGCCGAGGTGGTCGCCAAGCACGCCGAGGTCTTCAAGCGCGCCGACCTCATCGTGAAGGTCAAGGAGCCCCTGGGCCGGGAATACGCCCTCCTCAAGCCCGGCCAGATCGTCTTCACCTACTTCCACTTCGCGGCCTCCCGCCCCCTGACCGATGCCATGATCCGCCAGAAGGTCGTCGCAATCGCCTATGAGACCCTGCGCACGGTCGACGGCGAGCTTCCCCTCCTGACCCCCATGTCCGAGATCGCCGGCCGCATGGCCATCCAGGAGGGCGCCAAGTACCTGGAGAAGCCCATGATGGGCCGCGGCATCCTGCTCGGGGGCGTGCCGGGGGTGGCCCCGGCCCAGGTCGTCATCCTGGGCGGCGGGGTCGTGGGCGCGAACGCCGCCAAGGTGGCCGCCGGGCTCGGCGCCCGCGTCACCATCCTGGACGTGAACCTGCGCCGCCTGCGCTACCTCGACGACGTCATGCCCCCCAACGTGGTCACGCTGATGTCGAACACCCACAACATCCGCGACATGGTCACCCGCGCCGACCTCCTGATCGGGGCCGTCCTCCTCCAGGGCGCCCGCGCCCCGGTCCTGGTCAACCGCGGCATGCTCAAGACCATGAAGCCCGGCGCCGTCATCATCGACGTGGCCGTGGACCAGGGCGGTTGCGTGGAGACCTGCAAGCCCACCACCCATTCCAAGCCCACCTACGTCATCGATGGCGTGGTCCACTACTGCGTGGCCAACATGCCCGGCGCCGTGGGACGGACCTCCACCTACGCCCTGACCAATGCCACCTTCCCCTATCTCCTGGCCCTGGCCACCAAGGGCGAGAAGGCCTGGGACGACGACCCCGTCCTGCGCGGCGGGGTGAACCTCTACAAGGGGCGGGTGACGAACCAGGCCGTGGCCGAGACCTTCGGCCTCAAGTTCGAGCCGCTCAAGTCCGGCGCCGCGCGCTAGCCAGCCCGGCCGCCGCGAACACCAACAGGAAGGGGATCAGGGGCGCCCGGTAGCGCGTCGTGGCCACGTAGGCCATGTGGGCCGCCGTCATCCAGGCCGCCAGCAGGAGAAGCCAGAGCGCCGCCGCCCGGGGCATCCCCCCCGCCTTCCAGGCCGAGCGCAGGCCCAGGAAG
>JAHFOU010000208.1 GCA_023261525.1 Planctomycetota bacterium
CTGATGACCACGGTGGCGCCGTCGGCGATGGTGACGGCCGTGGTGGTGGTCCGGCTCTCCTTGGGCGGCGGGACGCCCGCGGTGGAGGAGGCGCCCACGAACTTCTCCAGGGTCTGCAGGACCTCCAGGCGGAGGTAGGGGTGGGCCTTGCCGTCCTCCCCCTTCTCCGAGCTGATGTGGGGGGTGATCTCGAGCTTGGTCGTGGCGTCCACGAACTGGTTGAAGGTCGTGTTCGTGGTGGCCGTGCCCGTGGAAGTGGTCGTGGTGGGCTGCTGCTCCTTGATCTCCACCGAGGCCTTCTGGTTGTCGTTGGTCATGAGGCTGGGCGTGGCCACGACGTCGGTGTCGTTGTTGGTCTGCAGGGCCTTCAGGATGAAGGGGATCCGGTTCGTGGCGTCCTTGAAGACCCCGGCGACCAGGCCCTGGGAGGGGGCGATGGTCTGGTTCAGGGGGTTGCCGCTGGAATCCGGCTGGGTGAAGCCGAAGTTGGTGCCCCCGAAGAGCACGCTGCGGTTGTTGGGCTCCTCCATCGAGGCCAGCTGGACGCCCAGCTGGTGGGTGGAGTCCTCGCCGACCTCCAGGATGGTGGCCTCGATGAAGACCTGGGGACGGCGGGTGTCCAGCTTCTCGATCATGGCCTTGAGCGACTGGAAGGCCCTCGGCTGGCCGATGGCGATGACGGCGTTGGTCTCCTTGTCGGCCACGACGCGGGGGACCAGGCCCTGGGCGGACTCCAGGCTCCCGCCCGACGCGGGGACGCCCGGGGCGGCGGGGCGGGGGGGCACACCCGGCTGGAGGGGGTTGCGGCCGGTGTCCTGGGCCGCCTCCGTGTACATCTGCTTCAGGATGGCGACCACGTCCTCGGCGTTGCGGTTCTCGAGGGGGAAGAACTGGATGCCGCTCTGGTCCGAGCCCAGGTCCTTGTCGAGCTGGCCGATGAGGCGGCCGGCGGTCTCGCGGTCGGCGTCGCTCCCGATCACGATGACGGCGTTGGTCCTGGGGTCGTCCGTGACCAGGAGGCCGATCTGGGGAAGCCCGACCCCGGCGGGGTTCCGTCGCGCCCCGTTCAGGGCGCCCATGAGCTGGTTGAGCTTGGGGGCCAGCTCGGAGGAGTTGGCGTACTTCAGGGGGAAGACCTGGTCCTTGGGGGGGAGGTTCTCCTTCTCCATGACCTCGATGATCTTGACCAGGCGGTTGATGTTGGAGGCGTACTCCGTGAGCACGGCCACGTTGGTGTTCGGGATGGGCTTGAAGCTCCCGTGCCCGTGCATGAGGTCCTGCAGGATGATGCCGACCTGCTGGGGGTCGATGTTCTTGAGCGGGACCACGGCGGTGACCAGGCGGTCCTCGTGGGCCAGCTTGCCCTTGGCGAGCCCGTCCAGCTCCTCGCGCCCGACGAAGACCGGCAGGGGCTGCTGCTTGAGGAAGGTCACCGGGACGATCTTGAAGAACTCGCCCTGCTCGTCCCCGGAGACGGACATGCCCAGGTTCTGGGTCTCCAGGATGGACTCGAAGAGCTGCAACAGGTTCTCGCGGGGGAAGTCCGAGGTCAGGATGGTGACCTTCTTGCCCTTGAGCAGGGCCGGGTCGTAGACGAAGCGCTTGCCCGTCTGGGACTGGACCAGCTTGAGCAGGTCCTCGACCTCGCCCTCGGGCCAGGTCAGGGGCTCGGCGGCGGGGAGGCCCTGGAGAAAGAGGGCGGACAGCAGGACGAGGACGATCCGTGGGTTGCGCATGCAGGGAGGATAGCCCTGCCGTGTCACCGTGGCGTCACGGCCTCATCCACGGCCCTTCTTCGTCCCGGGCGCGGGGGCGGCGGAGGCGGCGAAGCGGTAGCCCACCTTGCGCACGGTCTGGATGAGCCGGGGGTCCTCGGGATCCTCCTCCAGCTTCTGACGGAGCTTGGTGACGAAGTTGTCCACGGTGCGGTGGGTCCCGAAGTAGTCGTGGCCCCAGACCCGGTTGAGGATCTCCTCGCGGGTGAGGACCCGGTCCGGGTTGCGCACCAGGTACAGGAGCAGGTCGAACTCCAGGGCGGAGAGGGGGACCTCCTTGCCCTTCAGGGTCACCCGGCGCGAGCCGACGTCCAGCTCCGCCGGCCCCGCGCGGTGGCGGGCCGTGGCCTGCTTCGCCTCGGCCCGGCGCCTCAGGACGGAGTGGACCCGGGCCACCAGCTCCCGGATGCTGAAGGGCTTGGGCAGGTAGTCGTCGGCCCCCAGGTCCAGGCCCATGATCTTGTCCACCTCCTGGTCCCGGGCGCTGAGCATGACGATGCCCGTGGCCGGGTACTTGGCGCGGATGAGCTTGCAGAGCTCGAACCCGCTCATCCGGGGCAGGTTGACGTCCAGGACCACGAGGTCGGGCCGCTTCTTCTCCACCAGGTCCCAGCCGCGCTCGGCGTCGGGGGCGGAGAGGACCCCGAAGCCCTCGAAGCCGAGGTTCTTCTTGAGGCCCATGGCGATGGCCGGGTCGTCCTCGACGACCAGCACGGTCGGGGGAGGGGCGGCGTCAGGCATGCAGGGCCTCCGCGGGGGTGGGCGCCTCGGGAATCCAGACCGAGAAGCGGGATCCCCCGCCCTCGGCCGCCTCGACCCAGGCCCGGCCGGAGTGGCCCTCGGCCAGGGCCTTCACGATGGCCAGCCCCAGCCCCGTCCCCTCGGCGCCGGAGGCCGCCGCGGCGCTCCCCCGGAAGAAGCGCCCGAAGAGGTGGGGCCTCTCGTCCTCGGGCACCCCGGGGCCGGCGTCCGTCACGTCCAGGCGCAGCCCCCCGGCCTCCGCGCGGGCCTGGAGGAGGACCTCCTGGCCATAGCCGGTGTACTTCACGGCGTTGGTGAGGAGGTTGGTGAGCACCTCGGAGACGGCCGTCCGGTCGAGCAGGAAGTCCGCCGGGGCGGCGGAGAGGTCCTGAACGATGCGGACCCCCAGGCGGCCGGCCTCCGGACGGACCGCGTCGCAGGCGTCCTCCAGGAGCTCCGGCAGGGGGACCCGGGCGCGCACGATGCGCCGGGCCCCGCCCTCGAGGCGGGCCAGGGTGAGGACCTGCTCGATGAGGCGCCCGAGCCGCTCCGTCTCCCGGGAGATCAGGGACAGGCACTCCCGGGCCTCCTCGGGGCCGGAGACCCGGTCCATGAGCAGGGTGTCCACGAACATGCGGATCGAGGTCAGGGGGGTCTTGAGCTCGTGGCTGACGCTGGAGAGGAGGTCGGAGCGGAGCTGGACCTGGCGCGCCTCGTGCCGGACCGAGCGGACCACCACCCAGCTCCCCGCCACCACCAGGGCCAGGAGGAGGGCCACGGCCCAGACGTAGAGCACCGCCCTCAGGTCGCCCAGGCGGGAGGTGGTGCCACCGAGGGGCACCAGGAAGACCTTGAGGCCCTCCACGGAGGAGACCGGCTCGGAGAGCTCCGCGCGGCGACCCGGGACGGGGGAGGCCGCGCAGGCGAGGCCCAGGGCCCCGGCCCGGGGGCCGGCCAGCTCGTCCATCAGGACGGCCAGGGCGCCGGCCGGAAGGGCCCCGCCGCGAACACCGCGGGCCAGGGCCAGGGTGCCGTCGGGCAGGAGGGCCATGCGCCACTCCTCGTGCGGGGGGGCCTTCAGGGCCCAGGCGGACGCGGCGGCGCAGGCCGAGACCTCGGCGGCGCGCCGGGCCTGGGCCCGCCTCAGGACGCCCAGGTCCTGGGTGGGGAAGCGGCGGGCGAGATCCTCCAACAGCGTCTCCGACAGGGAAGGCGGCAGGTCGGGCAGGGCCTTCTGCCAGGCCATGGCCATGACGGGAGCCTGGGCGGAGGGGATCTCCAGCCCCAGCCTCAGGAGGGCTTCCGCGCCCCAGGGCGAGGAGACCAGGGCCCGGGAGGCCTCGGCCAGGATGCGCTCGCCGGAGGCCTTCCCTTTCAGGAGGCAGGCCAGGCGGTCGGCCCCGCCGGGGGGGAGGGAGTCGGCCATCTTCAGGGGATCTTCCGTCTCCCAGCGGGGGGCCAGGCGCGCGCGGGCCTGGGCCAGGGCCTGGTCCCAGGCGGTGGGCAGGGCGGGGGGGGCCGCCGCCGCCTCCCAAGGCGTGGCGGCGGAGGGAAGCCCCGCATCCAGGGACTGGCATTCCTGGGCGAGGCGGGCCTCCAGGCGGACGACGACGTCGAGGACGAGCTCGCGGGCGGACTCCCGGTGCCTCTGCTCGACGAAGGCCTTGGCCTCGGAGACGTAGAGGAGGCCGATGACGGCGAGGGCCACGCTGGGCAGGCCGACGAGGAGGAGGACGGCCAGGACCAGGCGGCGTTCGGGGGCGGGCTTGGGCATGACGGGAAGGCGATTATACGGCGGCTTGACTCCCCTGGGGGAGGCGGGATAATGCCTCGCTACATGGGGGCGATTAGCTCAGCTGGCTAGAGTGCCACGTTGACATCGTGGAGGTCACTGGTTCGAGTCCAGTATCGCCCACCATCCTAAACTTCCCGGGATGACCTGTGCCGAATCCCCTTCGTACGCGCGCCTTCCTGGCCCTCCTGCTCCTGTTGCCCCTGACCGGGGCCCGGGGCGTCGACCAGCCGGTCCACTTCATGCTGGGCATGGACCCCGTGGCGGGGCTGACGACGCGCCTGCATCCCCTGCTTCCGCTCCACGGCGACGCCCACTTCATCGAGCTCGAGTCCGTCACCGCCCAGCAGGTCGAGGGCGTCGA
>JAHFOU010000209.1 GCA_023261525.1 Planctomycetota bacterium
TGGGGGTGCTGGCGCCCGAGGAGGAGAAGGGCCTGACGGAGGCGGTCCGCGGCGGCACGGGCCTGGCCGGCTGGCACGGGGGCCTGGGCGACGCCTTCCGCCAGAACCCGGCCTGCCAGTTCATGGTGGGGGGGCAGTGGGTGGCCCATCCCGGCGATATCCGGGACTACGAGGTCCGGATCGGCCCCGGGAGCTTCCAGGTCCGCACCGAACAGTACTACATGCTGGTCGATCCCTCCAACGAGGTCCTGGCCACCACGTCCTTCGACGGAAAGGATGCTCCCTGGATCGAAGGCACCCTCATGCCGGTGGCCTGGAAGCGGCGCTTCGGGAAGGGACGGGTCTTCTACTGCTCGCTGGGCCACGCGCCCGGGGATTTCGACGTGCCCGAGGCCCGGCTTCTCGTGGAACGGGGGCTCCTGTGGGCCGCCCGGTGACGGCCGCGCCGGTCGGCGTCGGCCTGGTCGGCTGCGGGAACATCAGCGGGACCTACCTGCGGGTGCTGACGCGCTTCCCCGGCCTGAAGGTCGTCGCCTGCGCGGACGTGCTGGAGGCGCGCGCCCGGGAGCGGGCCGCCGCCCACCCCGGCCTGCGTCCGCTCGGCGTGGAGGCCCTGCTGGGGGACCCCGGCATCGAGGTGGTCCTGAACCTCACGCCCCCGGCCCGCCACGCGGCGCTCTCTCTGGCGGCCCTGGAGGCCGGCAAGTCCGTCCATACCGAGAAGCCCCTGGCGACGACCCGCCAGGACGGACGCCGCATCCTGGACCTGGCCGCCCGCAAGGGCCTGCGCGTGGGCGCCGCCCCCGACACCTTCCTGGGAGCGGGGATCCAGACCGCACGCGCCCTCCTCGACCAGGGGGCCATCGGGACCCCGGTGGCGGCCTCGGCCTTCATGACCTGCCGGGGCCACGAGCGCTGGCATCCGGATCCGGCCTTCTTCTACGAGCACGGCGCCGGCCCGCTCTTCGACATGGGACCCTACTACCTCACGGCCCTGGTCTGCCTGCTGGGGCCCGTCGCGCGGGTCTCGGCCTCGGCGCGCATCTCCTTCCCGGAACGCCTCGTCGCCAGCCTGCCGAGGAAGGGGGAGCGGATCGCGGTGAAGACCCCCACCCACGTCTCCGGGACCCTGGAGTTCGAATGCGGGGCCCTGGCCACCCTGGTGATGAGCTTCGACGTCTGGGCGGCCGACCTGCCCCGCCTCGAGGTCTACGGCTCGGAAGGGACCCTGTCCCTGCCGGACCCCAACGGCTTCGGGGGGGAGCTGCGCCTGCGCACGGGCGAGGAGGCCGCCTGGCGCCCAATGCCGCTGACCTTCCCGCACGCGGAGGAGAGCCGGGGACTGGGGCTGGCCGAGATGGCGGAGGCGATGCGGGAAGGACGCCCCCACCGGGCGGACGGAGCCCTGGCCTTCCATGTCCTCGACATCATGGAGAGCCTGCTGGCCTCGGCAAGGGACGGCAGGCGCCTGGAACTGGAGAGCCGCTGTGTGCGGCCGCGGCCCATGGGCTATAGTTCCTCCGCATGACGGACACCCCGAAGCCGCCCACGTCCCCGCAAGGCGCCCGGGGGGACATCACCAACAACCCCACCATCGACACGGGGGCCCAACTGCCGCCGGCCGCCCCGGCCGCCGCCCCGGCCAAGAAACGCCAGAAAGTCGGACCCTACGAGATCCTCGGCCAGATCGCCCAGGGCGGCATGGGCGTGGTCTACCGTGTGCGGGACCCCAAGCTGGGCCGCGAGGTGGCCCTCAAGATGCTCATCGGCGGGGCCTGGACCAGCGGCGACATGCAGAAGCGCTTCCTGCGGGAGGCCCATATCCTGGCGGACCTCTCCCACCCCGGCATCGTCGCCATCCACGCCATCGGCGTGGAGGAGGGGGTGCCCTACTACACGATGGAGCTGGTGCGGGGGGAGACCCTCAACCGCTACCTGAAGTCCAGCCAGCTTCCCCTGCCCCAGAAGCTGAGGATCTTCCTGATGTGCTGCGAGGCGGTCCACTACGCCCACATGAAGGGCGTGATCCACCGGGACCTCAAGCCCGCCAACATCCTGGTGACGCCCGACCACCGGCCGGTGGTCCTGGACTTCGGGATCGCCCACCTCGCCGAGACCGACGTCTCGGCCCAGATGACCCAGTCGGGGATCGTGATGGGAACCCCGGCCTACATGTCCCCCGAGCAGGCCCAGGGCCGCAGCCGCGAGGTCGACGTCCGGACCGACGTCTACGCCCTCGGTATCATCCTCTACGAGATGGCCACCGGACGCACGCCCTTCCAGGCCGACGACTCCTACACCCTCATGAAGGCCGTGATCGAGGAGGCGCCTCCCCGCCCCTCCATTCTCACGGCCGGGATCTCCGGCGACCTGGAGGCCGTCATCCTGAAGGCCATCCACAAGGAAGCCGACAAGCGCTACGTCTCCGCCCATGCCCTGGCCGAGGACCTCAAGAACTACCTGGCCGGCAAGGTCGTGGAAGCCCTGCCGGACACCCCGACCTACCGCCTGAGGAAGTGGGTCCTGCGCCACCGGGAGCTGACGTTCAGCGTGACCGGAGCGGCCCTGGTCCTGGCCTGCCTGGGCACCTGGTCCATCGCGCGGGTGTACCAGGGCGGGCGGGAGGCCCAGGCGGCGAGGCTCCGCGCCGAGGAGGCCCTGGGCACGGCCCAGGCCGAGCGGGACAAGGCCGAGCAGGCGAAGAAGTCGGCCCAGGCCGAGCGGGACAAAGCCGTGGCCGCGGAGCAGAAGGCGACCGCGGCCTTCCAGAGGATGCAGGAGGAGCAGGCGAGACGCGAGGCCGTGGAGTCCGAACAGAAGGAGGAGAAGCAACGGAGGGAGCGGCGCAGCCAGGCCGAGCGGTTCCTGGAGATGGCGGACCGCTCCCCGAAGCCGGTGGAGGCCCTCAAGGCCTGCGACCGGGCCCTGGAGACGGACCCTACCTGCGTGCAGGCCCACCAGAAGCG
This sequence comes from Planctomycetota bacterium, assembly GCA_023261525.1. Taxonomy (GTDB): domain Bacteria; phylum Planctomycetota; class SBBH01; order JAHFOU01; family JAHFOU01; genus JAHFOU01. The sequence goes on from JAHFOU010000209.1 coordinate 2,967, forward strand.
GGGGGGCGTCCTTCAGGCCCTCGGCAGGCCCGAGGAGGCCCTCAAGGCCTATGACCAGGCCCTGGACCTGGACCCGTCCTACGCCCAGGCCCAGGAGCGCCGGGGGGGGATCCTCCTGGCGCTCGGGAAACCCACGGAGGCCCTCGCGGCCTTCGACCAGGCCCTGGCCATCGATCCGGCCTATGCCCTGGCCCAGCTCGACCGCGCCCAGGCCTTCCAGGCCCTGAAGCAGCCGGAAGAGGCCCTTCAGGCCTGCGACCGGGCGCTCGCGGTCGATCCCTCCTTCGTGCAGGCCCAGGTCCAGCGCGGCCTCCTGCTCGCGAGCCAGGGCAAGACCCAGGAAGCCCTGAAAGCCCTGGAGAAGGGGCTGGAGCTGGATCCCCGCAACCTGCCGGCGCTGGAGGCGAGGGCTGGGCTCCTGCTGACCCTGGGGAACGACCGCCTGGACGAGGCGCTCAAGTCCTTCGACGCCCTCCTGGAGATGGATCCCGCGCGGGCGGCCTTCCACTGCGGCAGGGGCATCGCCCTCCAGAGGAAGGGCAAGCTCGTGGAGACGCTCAAGGCCTTCGACCGGGCCCTGGAGCTCGACCCCCGCTGTGTCCAGGCCTACCTCCACCGCGGGATCTTCCAGCAGACCCAGGGGAGGCTGGAGGAGGCGCTGAAGTCCTTCGACCAGGCGATCGCGATCGATCCCCGCCAGGCGAGGGCCCTGGCCGGCCGCGGGACCGTCCTGCTGAAGCAGGCCAAGCACGAGGAGGCGGTCGAGGCGCTGAAACGGGCGACCGCCCTGGACCCGACCCAGGCCCAGGACTTCTTCACGCTCGGAAAGGCCTTCCAGGCCGTGGACAGGCCCCAGGAGGCCGCCGAGGCCTACCGGACGGCCCTCGACCTGGGGCTCCCGCCGGGCGCGGACCTGGAGGCCTGCAAGTCCCGGCTCGAGAGCATGCTCCAGAAATCGGCGCCTCATTGACTTGTCCGGTCCGGGTTTTTACCGTGTGACGGCGATGCCCGTCCCCTGCCCCGTCTGCAACGCCCCCTGCGACCCCTCCGAGGGCGCCATGGCCTGCTCCGCCTGCGGGGCCTCCCTGCTGGCGGCCGTCTCCACGATGGCGCCGCGCCCCCTGCGCACCCCCACGCCCCTCCCTGCCCCAGGGACCCAGGACGAGGGGCTCCTCCAGCCCGGGGAGATCCTGGCCGGTTACCGCATCGAGCGCCTCCTGGGACAGGGGGGGATGGGCGCCGTCTACGTCGCCACCCAGGTCTCCCTGAACCGCCAGGTCGCCCTCAAGGTCCTCGCGCCCCGATTCGCCCAGGACCCCACCTTCGTCCAGCGCTTCGACCGCGAATCCTCCGCCCTGGCCAACCTCAGCCACCCCAACATCGTGGCGGTGATCGACCGGGGGAACGACCGGGGACGCTACTACTTCGTCATGGAGCTTGTCGACGGCGTGAACCTGAGGTAGGCCATGGCCCAGGGGCTCCTGCCCGTCGACGAGGCCCTGCGCATCATCCCGCCGCTCTGCGAGGCCCTGGACTATGCCCACGGCAAGGGCATCCTGCACCGGGACATCAAGCCCGAGAACCTCCTGCTGACCAAGACGGGCCACCTGAAGGTCGCGGACTTCGGCCTCGCCCGCCTGGCCATGGGCTACTCCTCCGTGGCGGGCCCCGTGCTGACCTCCACCCAGG
>JAHFOU010000210.1 GCA_023261525.1 Planctomycetota bacterium
GGGCTTCATGCTGGAGCGCCAGTAGGTCCTCGTCTCCGGGTCCCTGGCCCAGGCCAGGACACGGCCGGAGGCGTCTGAGACCGCCGCCGCCCCCAGGTGGCGGCTCTCCACCAGCCCCCCCCGCAGGACCTCGACCAGGACCGCCTCGGCCGTCACTTGGCCCGCTCCCTGCCACCCGGCGCGACCACGACGATGGAGGCCGCGTAGATCCGGCCGTCCCGGACCACCTGGACCGGGATCTCCTCCCCGGCGGAGAAGGCCTCCAGGGCCTCGGCCAGGGCCGAGGGCTCCGGCACGGGCCGGCGGCCCACCCTCAGGAGCAGATCCCCCGGCTCCAGCCCCGCGCGGGCGGCGGGCCCGGAGGGGACCACGGCCGTCACCAGGCATCCGCGGGCATCGCCCAGCCCCAGGCGCTCGGCGACCTCGGGGGTGGAGGCCTGGACGCCAAGGCCAAGCCGGGCGCGAAGGAGGGCCTCGGGGGTCGGATGCGGCGGCTCGGCGACCGGCAGGGAAACGGCGACGGCCTTGCCGTCCCGGCGGAGCCCCAGGGCCAGGGACTGCCCCGCATGGACCGACGCGAGGAGCTTCAGGCACCCGAAGAAGCCGGGGGCCGGCTGGCCGGAGATCTCCAGGACCTCGTCGCCCGGACGGATCCCGGCCTGGGCCGCGGGACTGTCCGCCTCCACGGAGGCGACCTCGATCCGGGCGGCGTCGCCGCGGCGGACGCGGTCCAGCCCCAGCCCCGTCCAGCCCTTGCGGTCCTTGAGGGAGCCCATCATCTCGCCGAGGACCCTGCGCACCCGGGAGGCCGGGATGGCGAAGCCGATCCCCTCGGCCTGGGAGTAGATGGCGGTGTTGATCCCGATCAGCTCGGCGTCCAGGTTGAGGAGGGGCCCGCCCGAGTTGCCCGGATTGATGGAGGCGTCGGTCTGGACCAGGTCGGCGTAGGCCACCCGACCCTCGCTGGCCAGGGCCCGGTCCTTGGCACTGATCACGCCCACCGTGACCGAGTTCTCCAGGCCGAAGGGGTTGCCCAGGGCGATGGCGGACTCGCCGATCATCAGGGCGGGGCAGGCGTCCAGGCTCACGAAGGGAAGGGGATGGGGCGCCGCGATCTTGCAGAGCGCCAGGTCGGCGGCGCGGTCCGAGGCGACCAGCGCGGCCTCGCAGGCCGTGCCGTCCGCCAGGGTGACGTGGATCTGGGAGGCCTTGCGGATGACGTGCTCGTTGGTCAGGACGTAGCCCTCCGGGTCGATGAGGACGCCGGACCCGAGGCTGGAGGTCCTGACCTTGCGCTGCTGGGGCTGGATGCGCCCGAAGAACTCCTCGAAGGAGGGGTCCACGAAGGGATCGCGCAGGGTCTGCACCACGATGCGCTCCGTGGAGATGTTCACGACGGCCGGGCCGGCCTTCTCCACGGCCCTCACCACGGGGGTGCGGCGCAGGGCCTCGTCGGCCGAGACGGACGCCGTCAGGGCCAAGGCGGCCACGGCCAACACCAGGGTCCGGCCGGGCACGGCTGGACCTACGGCGCGCCGTCGCGGCTTCGTCCGCCGCGCCGGCTCCGGCCGTCCTGGGAGAACCCGTTGCGCAGGGTGGACTCCCGGATCGACCGGGTCTCCTCCTGGAACTTCCCGTACTGCTCGGCGGACAGGGTGCCCTGGAGCTTCAGGTCGAGCTCGGCATAGGTCTTCTCCATCTCGGCCTTGCCCTGCTCTGGCGTGAGCTCCTTGGCCCGCACCCGGGACCTCAGATCATCGAAACGCTTGGTCAGGTCGGCCACGGCCCCGCCCAGGTCCTTCGCCTGGACCTCGTTCAGGCCCAGATCCTTCGCCAGCTCCTCCACGCGCCGCTCGGTCCAGCGACGGGCGTCCTCCTGGCGGCGCCCCGACCACTCCTTCTCCTGCGCCTCGCGCCCGGCCTTGATGCGGGCGTCGACCATCTCCTGGACCTGCTTCTGGACGGCGGGGTCGGCCAGGGCCGCCTGCACGGCCGCGGGGGTGGAGACGGCAGGGGTCGGCACCGGGGCCGCGGGGACGATCCGGCTTTCCGCCTGGGCCTGGGCGGCCGCGCGGGCCTCCCGGAGTTCGGCCACCTCGAGCCTGAGGGCGGCGATCTCGCGCAGGGCGTCCCTCAGCTCCGGCGGGGAGGACGGGGCGGCCGGCGGAGGCGGCGCCGCCTGGCGCTCGGCCAGGGTCCAGACCCCGGCGCCCAGGGCGACGCAACAGGCCAGGGACACCGCGTGCAGGCCGGTCTCGAGGGGTTTCATGCCTGCGATCTTACCCCGAAGCCGTCCGGACTTCCCCGAATTTCCAGGCTATCATCCCGGGCCATGCCCGACCTCGTCCTGACCGCGGCCCAGGCGCGCCGCCTCGCTTCGGGACACCCCTGGATCCTTCCGGAGGGCCTGGCGGAGGGCCGCCGGGGCCTGACGCCAGGGGCCTGGGTCCGCCTGATCGATGGCCGGGGTCGGAGCCTGGGCACGGCCCTGGCCTCCCCCGGGGAGCCCGTCGTCGCCCGGCTCTGGAGCCGGGAAGGAGAGGCCGTGGGACGCGGGACCGTCTCGGGCCGGGTGGCCGCGGCCTGGGCGAGGCGGGCCCCCCTCAGGACCGACGGCGGCACCGACGCCTATCGCATCGCGCATGGAGAGGCGGACGGACTTCCCGGGCTCTTCGCGGACCTCTGGGACGGCGTCCTGACCCTGGAGGTCCAGACCTCGGCCTGGGATCCCTGGCTGGACTTCGCCCTGGACGCCCTCCAGCGCCTGGCCAGGCCCAACAGCCTTCTCCTGAGGCGGCGCATCCCCGGCCCGGACGGGAACGTCCCGGAGGGGCGGGCCGAGGCGGTCCGGGGCCAGGCGCCGGAAAAGGACAAGGACGTGGAAGTCCAGGAAGCGGGCCTCCGGTACCGGATCCGCCCCTTCGACGCCAAGCCCGGCCTCTTCGCGGACGAGCGCGAGAACCGCGCCTGGCTGGCGCCACGCTGTGCCGGGAAGTCCGTCCTCAACACCTTCGCCTTCACAGGGGCCTTCTCGGTGGCCGCGGCCAAGGCCGGCGCCTCCGTCGTTACCAGCCTGGACCTGGCCGCCCCCATCCTTGCCCGCCTCGAGGACAACCTCCGCCTCAACGGGCTGGATCCGAAGCGCCACCCCGCGGTGCGCGGGGAGGCGATGACCACCCTGAGTCGCTGGGCCGAGGAGGGCCGCCGGTTCGGGGTCCTCATCCTGGATCCCCCGGCCTACGCCACCCACAAGAGCGGGCGATGGCGGGCGGGACGGGACTACCCCCTCCTGGCCGAGGCCGCCGCCCGCCTGGTCGAGCCCGGGGGCCTCCTGGCCGCGGCCCTCACCCTGCACGAGGTCTCCGCCGAAGGCTTCGAGCGCATGCTCAGGGCCGGCGCGGCCGCGGCCGGACGCAAGGTCCTCTCCCTGGAGCGGCGGGGGGCCTCCGCGGACTTCCCCGTCCTGAGCGGCTTCCCGGAGGGGAACTACCTCAAGTTCGCGGCGATGCGCCTGGGCTAGGGCACGCCGACCGAGACCTTCAGGCGCCCCACGCCCGCGGCCTCGGCCTCCAGCGCGTCCCCGGCCTTCAGGGCCCCCACGCCGGCCGGCGTGCCCGTGAAGATCAGGTCGCCCGGCTCCAGGGCCATGAAGGTCGAGACGAAGCAGATCAGGCCGGCCACCGGCACGATCATGTCGGCCGAGCTCCCGGACTGCTTGACCTGCCCGTTGATCTTCAGGCTCAGGGCCACCTTCTGGGGATCCCCGACCTCGGCGGCGGCGCGGAAGGCTGAGACCGGGGCCGAGGTGTCGAACCCCTTGGCCAGGGCCCAGGGCCGGCCCTTCTGCTTGGCGACGAGCTGGAGGTCGCGCAGGGTCAGGTCCAGGCCGACCGCATAGGCGGCCACATGGTCCAGGGCCTTCTCGAAGGGGATGCGCAAGCCCGTCCGCCCGATGGCGACGACCAGCTCGACTTCGTGGTGCATCTCGTGGCCCGGCCCCGGGGGCCTGACCACGGCGCCGTCGGCGCAGAGCGCGGTGGAGGGCTTGAGGAAGACCACGGGATCCCCGCCGACGGGCGAGCCCATCTCCTTCGCATGGGAGGCGTAGTTGGTGCCGATCCCCAGGATCTTGCCGACGGGGACCTCGCCGAGACCGGGCAGGAGGACGGCGCGCATCGGGCGCCAGTCTAGTCCCCGAGAAGGCAGGCGTATACTGCCGGGATGGAGCCGTCCGACGCATCGCTGCTGGCCGCCTGCCGGGCTGGGCGCCGCGAGGCCTGGGAGGCCCTCGTGCGCCGGCATGGCCCCAGGGTGCTCGCAGCGCTGAGGGGCTGTGCGCCGGGGGAGGCCGAGGACCTTTTCCAGGAGTTCTGGGCCCGGCTCATGGAGGACGGGGCCCGCAGGCTGGCCGGCGTGGATCCCGGCAGGCCGCTCGCCCCCTGGCTTCTCACCGTGGCCCTGAACCTGGCCCGCCGCAGGCTGTCTGCCCCGAAGACCGCCTCCCTGGACCAGGCTCCGGAGCAGGCCGCCCCGGCGCCCCGGAAGGAAGAGGCGTCCGACAACCTGCAGGAGGCCCTGAAGGCCCTCGATCAGCTCACTCCG
>JAHFOU010000211.1 GCA_023261525.1 Planctomycetota bacterium
GAGGCAGGTCAGGCCGCAGGCGCAGAACAGGGCCACCGGACCGGACAGGAAGGTGGAGGCCGCCAGGGCCAGGGCGCCCAGGAAGGCCGCCTGGGCCCAGTCGGCCAGGAGTACCCCGGCCAGGAGGGCTTCGGGACTGCCGGAGGTGGAGATGAGCCGGGCCGAGTCCACGGACCGTCCAGGCAGGGGCACGGAGAGTTCACAGCTTCCGTCCGGCAGGGGTCTCAGGCCGGCGACGGGGGAGGAGGCGTCCCCCCAGGTGTTCGTCGCCAGGCGGACGTTGCGTCGGCCCGAGCCGTCCAGGAGGGAGGCCTCGAGCTCCGCCGGGGGCTCGGACAGGTTCAGGTGGAGCTCGATGCGGTCCGGGGCAGGCGCGCCCGCCAGGCGGAAGCGCCAGGAGGCCTCCCGATGGCTTGCATCCATGGGATCCAGGGGCAGGCGGATCCTGCCCCCGCCGGATAGGTTCAGGGCGGCTGCCGAGAGGATCCAGAACCCCGCGCAGAGGACCAGCAGGGTCCCGCAGAGCCCCGCCCAGCGGCCGAGCAGGTAGGCCCCCCGGCCCAGGGGCTTGGAGAAGAGGTGGAATACGGTGCGGCGCGAGGCCTCCTGGGGAAGGGCGAGGGCCCCCAGGACCAGGGTGCTCAGCAGGAGCAGGAGATGGGCGGCCTGGCCCGAGGCCCCCAGCAGGATGCGGAAGCGGTCGCCCGGCTCCGCGGAGGATCCGGCCAGGAGCAAGGCGCCCGCGAAAAGGAGGAGGAGCGCCGGCAGGGTCTTCGCCCTCCACGTCTCACGCAGGCTGAGGCGGGCCACGGCCCAGACCTCGGTCACGGCGTGCGCCTCTGGCTCCGGATGACCTTAAGGAAATGGGCCTCCAGGGTCTCGGTGGGGTGCTCGAGGCGGGCCTCGGGCAGGAGGGCGGCGGCCTTCCGGAGGGTCTCCTCGGGAGCGCCCCTGGAACGGATCCAGGTCTCGTCCGTCAGCGTGAGGAGGTCCCTGACCCTGCCGGTCTCGATCAGGCGGCCCTGGTGGAGGATGGCGATCCGGTCGCAGACGGCCTCCATGTCGGCCAGGAGGTGGGAGGAGATGAGCAGGGTCTTGCCCTGGGCCTTGAGGTCCAGGATGAGCTGTTTCATCTCGGCCGTGCCGAGCGGGTCCATCCCGCTGGTGGGCTCGTCGAGGATAAGGAGGTCGGGATCGTTCACCAGGGCCTGGGCGAAGGCCACCCTTCGGGCCATGCCCTTGGAGAACTCCCGGATCCGCCGGGTGCGGTCGGCCGGCCGGATCCCCACGCGGTCCAGCAGGCGGGCGGTGACCTCCCGGCGCCGCGCCGGCGGGATGCCGAAGAGGCTGGCGTGGAAATCCAGGGTCTCCTCGGCCGTGAGGAAGGGGTGGAGGTAGGTCTCCTCGGGAAGGAAGCCGAGGCGGGCCTTGGCGGCGGGGTCCCCCGCCGGGCGGCCCAGCACCTCGGCCCTTCCCGAGGTGGGGAACAGGAAGCCGAGCAGGAGCTTGATCGTGGTCGTCTTGCCGGAGCCGTTCGGGCCCAGGAGCCCGAACACCTCCCCGTGCACCACCGTGAGCGTGAGGTCCTCCAGGGCCGTGACGTCCCGTCGGCGCCACCAGCCGGTCTGGAAGCGCTTTCCCAGGGAGAGGGCGGCGACGGCGGGCCCGCCGGTCTCGGTCACAGGATCTCCTGCTCCGTGCGGCGTCGGATCTCGCGCTTCTCGGCCTTGCGCTTGAGCCGGCGTCTGCGTTCGCTCGGTTTCTCGAAATAAGCGATGCGCTTCATCTGCTTGGTCAGGCCTTCCTTCTCACACAGCTTCTTGAAGCGGCGCAGCATCTGATCGACGGATTCGGTTTCGCGTAGTTTCACTCGGATCGGAATGGCGAAGTCACCTCCTTGCGGGTGCCGGGGCGGGCCTTGCGGCCCTCGCCCTCGGTCAAAATGCGCTGCAGTTTCCGCAGCGTCCTAGACTCGATCTGCCGGACCCGCTCACGCGTGATCCGGAGCTTCCTTCCGATCTCGCTCAGCGTCTTCGGGGCCTCGCGGTCGAGGCCGAAGCGCATCCTTAGGATCATGGCTTCGCGGCCGTCGATCCCCTTGAGCAGCTGGGTGATCTTGTCGCGCTCGAACTGCTCGAAGAGGGCCTCCTCGGGCGGCTCGGCGCGCTCGTCGGGCAGGAGGTCGCTCAGGGAGCGGGTGGAGTCCAGGCTCCCGGCGGCCGACATCGCGGCCCCGCGCACGGTCCGCTTGATGAGGGCGACCTTGTCGTGGGAGATCTCCAGCTTCTCGGCGATCTCGTCGAAGCTCGGCTCCCGGTCCAGCTGGCCGGCCAGGTCGAGGGCCGCGTGCTTCCACTTGGCGATCAGCTCCACCATGTAGGCCGGCACCCGGACGGTCTGCCCGGTGTTGATCAGAGCCCGGCGCACGGACTGCTTGATCCAGTAGGTGGCGTAGGTGCTGAAGCGGGTGCCCATCTGGGGGTCGAAGCGCTCCGCCGCCTTCAGGAGGCCGATGTTGCCTTCCTCGACCAGGTCCATCAGCGTGAGGCCGCGGTTGGAGTAGCGCTTGGCGATGCTCACGACCAGGCGGAGGTTGGCCTCCACCATGCGGCCGCGGGCCTCCTCGTATTCCGCCAGGGACTTGCGCGCCGCGGCCCCCATGCGGATGCCGGGCCGGGCGTGGACGAGGGCCTTCTTGCAGCGGTTCAGCTTGGCGCGGACCTCCAGGGCGAGCTTGTGCTCCTCCGCCGCCGTCAGCAGCTTGGAGCGGCTGATGTCGTGGAAGTAGGTGTCGAGCTCGGAGCGGGAGGCGCGGTCGGTCATCGGGAGGGGCAGTATATCACTCGACGGTGACGCTTGTTGCAAGGTTGCGCGGGTGGTCGATGTCCCGGCTCCGGGCCCGGGCCATCTCGTAGGCGAAGCGCTGGAGGGGCACGATGGCCAGCAGGGGGGAGAGCAGGGGGTCCGCGGCGGGGATGGGCAGGATGCGATCGGCCCCCGGCACGCGCACGCCGGCGCTGGCCACCGCGATGATGAATCCGCCCCGGGCCTTCACCTGTTGGATATGGGAGAGCATCTTGGCGAAGAGGGGCCCGTCCTGGAGGACGGCCACCACGGGCAGGCCCTTCTCGATCATGGCCAGCGGGCCGTGCTTGAGCTCCCCGCCCAGGTAGCCCTCGGCGTGGACGTAGGAGATCTCCTTGAGCTTCAGGGCTCCTTCCAGGGCCGTGGCGCCGTTGACGTGGCGCCCGATGAAGAGGACGTTGCGCGTCCTCTTCAGGCCGGCGACCAGGGCGCGGTCGGTCGGTCGGCTGAGGATGCGACGGACCCATTCCGAGGATTTCCGGAGCTGGCCGAGCAGGTGGCGGGCCCGGGAGGCGGGCAGGCGTCCCCGCAGGCGGCCCAGGTGGGTCCCCAGGAGCATGAGGGCCATCAGCTGGGTGGTGTAGGCCTTGGTGGAGGCCACCCCGATCTCGGGGCCGGCCCGGGTGTAGAGGACCCCGTCGGAGGCCCGCGGGATGCTGGAGCCCACCACATTGCAGATCGACAGGGTCGCGGCCCCGCGCTCCCGGGCCAGGCGGACGGCGGCCAGGGTGTCCGCCGTCTCCCCGGACTGGGTGACGGCGACGACCAGGCTCCGCTTCGTCAGGATGGGGTCGGCGTAGCGGAACTCCGAGGCGATCTCGGCCGTCGCAGGCACGCCCGCCACGGTCTCCATCCAGTGGCGGCCGACCAGGGCCGCATGCCAGGCCGTGCCGCAGGCCACGAAATGGACCCGGTCGAAGGCCTTCAGCCGTCCCGAGGTCAGGCCCAGCTCCCGGGCGAAGGCCGCTGGGTCCAGGCGCCCGGTCAAGGTGTTCTCCAGGGCCTCGGGCTGCTCGTGGATCTCCTTGAGCATGAAGGTCTCGAAATCGCCCTTCTGGGCCTGGGCGGCGCTCCAGGTGATCTCCTGGGGCTTGAGGGGGACCCTGCGGCCCCGGGCGTCGGTGATGCGGATGCCGTCGGGCCTGATCTCCGCCATCATCCCGTCGTCCAGGTCCTGGATCCGGCGGGTGGACGGCAGGAGGGCCGGGATGTCGGAGGACAGGAAATTCTCCCCCTTGCCTGCCCCGACCAGGAGGGGGGGGCCCTGGCGGATGCCGACCACGAGGTCCGGCTCGTCCGCGCAGGCGGCCACGATCACGTACTGGCCGCGCAGGAGACGGGAAACCTGGCGCAGGGAGGCGGCCAGGGAGCCCCGATAACGCTCCTCCAGAAGGTGGGCAATCAGCTCGGTATCGGTCTGGGAGCGGAAGCGGTGGCCCTGGCGTCCCAGGCGCGCCTTCAGCTCGGTGAAGTTCTCGAGGATGCCGTTATGGACGACGGCGATCCGCCGGCGGCAGTCCAGGTGGGGGTGGGCATTGGCGTCCGAGGGGACCCCGTGGGTGGCCCAACGCGTGTGGCCCAGCCCCGTGGTCCCGGAGGGCCGTTCCACGCGCAGGGCCCGCTCGAGGCGCTCGAGCTTGCCCTGGCGCTTCACGAGCTCCAGTCCGCGCGTTGAGACCGTGGCGATGCCCGCCGAGTCGTACCCGCGGTACTCGAGC
>JAHFOU010000212.1 GCA_023261525.1 Planctomycetota bacterium
TCATGATAGTGGGGACCGGGAAGGCCGGGCAAGCCTCTTGGCGAGGGCTCCCTAGTTCTTGTCGCCGGGCTTGTGCTTCTCGCCGAGCTTCTCCCGGATGAAGTCGGCCCTGAGCGCGTCGCGCTGGAGGGTGCCCAGCTCCTTGCCCTCCATCTTCTGGAGGTGGGCCGGCTGGGTCTGGATGAAGATCTCGTTCACGGTCTTGATGGAGAGGTCCTTGAGGATGCCCATGTTCACGCCCAGGCGGATATCCGAAAGGCGGTCCATGACCTCCTCCGAGGTGATCACCCGTGCCGAGCGCAGCAGCCCGTGGGCGCGCCAGACCTTGTCCTCCAGCTTGACCTTGCTCTGGGTGAGCAGGGCCTCCCGGGCGTTGCGCTCGTAGTGGATGATCTGGGGGATGGCCGAGGCGATGTTGGAGACGATCTGCTCCTCGGACTTGCCCAGGGTCACCTGGTTCGAGATCTGGAAGAAGTTCCCGGAGGCCTGGGTGCCTTCCCCGTAGAGGCCGCGCACGGCCAGGTTGATCTTGGAGACAGCGTAGAACACCTTCTCGATCTGCTTGGAGATCACCAGGGCCGGCAGGTGCATCATCACCGAGACCCTGAGCCCCGTGCCCACGTTGGTGGGGCAGACCGTCAGGTAGCCCAGCTGGGGGGAGAAGGCGTAGTCCACGCGCTTCTCCAGGAGGTCGTCGATCTTGTTGATGTGCTCGGCCGCGGCCTGGATCTGGAGGCCGGACTTGAGGACCTGCATGCGCAGGTGGTCCTCCTCGTTCACCATGAGGCTGACCGCCTCGCGCTCGCCGAAGGCCACGCCGCGCGCGCCCTCGCTGGCGGCCAGGTCCCGGCTGATGAGGTGGCGCTCCACCAGGAACTGCAGGTCGATGGGGGAGGCGCCGTCCAGGGGGTAGTAGAGGTCCTTCTGGAGGGCGCCGGAGGCCTTGATCTCCTTGCGCAGGATGTCCTCGAGCTCCTTGCGCTGGGCGGCGGTGGCCCGCGTCAGGAAGGGGAAGTCGGCCAGGTTGCGGGCCAGGCGGACCCTCGTGGAGATGACCACGTCGGACTCGGGGCCGGAGCCCTTGAGCCATTCGCCCGCGGTGCCGGCGAGGGACTTAAACTCCATCGGCCCCGCCTTCCTTCTCCGTCCCTTCCTCGATGGTCTTGATCCGGTCGCGGACCCGGGCGGCCTCCTCGTAGGCCTCGTGCTCCACCAGCTCCGAGAGCTGGCGGCGCAGGGCCACGAGCTCCTTCACCTGGTGGGAGCGGTTGTCGGCGCGGGAGGGGACCTTGCCCACGTGGCGGGTGTCGAGGTGGATCTTCTCCAGGAAGGGGAGGAGCCCCTTCTTGAAGACCTCGTAGTCGTCGGGGCAGCCGAGCCGGCCGCTCTTGCGGAACTCCAGGTAGGAGAGGCCGCAGCGGGGGCAGACGGTGCGGCTGTCGCGCTTCTCCTTCTCCTGCTTCTCGTGGGGGCCCTGCCCGGCCTTGGAAGGGGGAGGCTCGATGAGGCCGCCGAAGATCTCGCCGAGGGAGAAGTCGGTCTTCATGGAGATGCCGCGCTCCTGGGCGCACTTGGTGCAGAGGTGGAGCTCGCGGCGCTCCTTGTCCTTGATCTCGGTCAGGTGCACCGTGGCGGGGCTGGCTTGGCAGGACTGGCAGGCGACCATGCCGTCGATTCTTCGCTGTGCAGGCAGGCGGGTCAATTAGAATCCGCGACGCCATGGCCCGCGCCCGATCCATCCGCGCCTTCCGCCGCGCCTGTGCCGTCCTGCCCGGGGGCGTGGACTCCCCGGTGAGGGCCTATGCCGCCGTGGGGGGCTCGCCCGTCTTCCTGGCCTGGGGCTCCGGCGCTCGGGTGGGGGACATCGACGGCAACGTCTATACGGACTATGTCGGCTCCTGGGGGCCCTTGCTCCTGGGACATGCCGATCCGGCGGTGGTGCGCGCGATCGCGCGCCGGGCGGCCTCGGGCCTGAGCTTCGGGGCCTGCACGGAGCTGGAGAGCGACCTGGCGGAGGAGGTCCGGGCCGCGTTTCCTTCCTGCGAGCGCGTCCGCCTGGTGACCTCGGGGACCGAGGCCGTGATGAGCGCCGTCCGCCTGGCGAGGGCCGCCACTCGGCGCGATGGCATCCTGAAGTTCGCCGGCTGTTACCACGGGCACTCGGATTCCCTCCTGGTCTCGGCCGGCTCGGGGGCCCTGACCTTCGGCGTCCCGTCCAGCCCCGGGGTGCCCCAGGCCTTGGCGAAGTTGACCTCGGTCCTGCCCTACAACGACCTGGAGGCCGTGGCCCGCTTGCTCAAGAAGAAGGGGCGTTCCATCGCCGCGGTGATCGTGGAGCCGGTCGCCGGCAACATGGGCGTGGTGGCCCCGGCCCCGGGATTCCTCAAGGGGCTTCGCGCCCTCTGCACCCGCCACGGCTGTCTCCTGATCTTCGACGAGGTGATCTCCGGCTTCCGGGTTTCCCGGGGAGGGGCCCAGGCCGAATACCGGATCCGCCCCGACCTCACGGTCCTGGGCAAGATCCTGGGTGGGGGGCTTCCGGCGGCGGCCTACGGGGGGCCTGCCAAGATCATGAAACTCCTGGCCCCGGAGGGCCCGGTCTACCAGGCCGGGACGCTTTCCGGGAACCCTCTAGCCATGGAAGCTGGGATCCAAACCCTTCGCCAGTTGAAGGATAGGAAGATTTACACAAGGTTGGAGCGTCTCTCCAGCAAGCTTCAAGCGGGCTTGCAGGAAGCCTCGAGGGATTCCGGAACTCCCCTGTGCGTCAACCGGGTAGGCTCGGTGCTGACGCCCTTCTTCTGCCGGGGCCCGGTGACGGATCTCCAGACGGCCATGAAGGCCGACACCAAGGCCTATGCCCGTTTCTTCCAGGGGATGCTCACGCGCGGCATCCTGCTTCCCCCGTCCCAGTTCGAGGCCTGGTTCCTCTCGGCGGCCCACACCGAGGCCATGGTGGACAGGACGGTTGCCGCGGCCCGGGAGGCCCTGCTAGAATCCGCCTCGCCTTGAAGGATTCCACCGTTCTCTCCTTCGCCCCCGTCCTGGCCTTCCTGGCCGTGGGCCTGGTCTTCATCCTCTTCAACCTCGTCATGGGCTGGGTGCTCCGCCCGTCCAAGCCGTATGAGGAGAAGCTCAAGCCCTACGAGTGCGGCGAGGAGCCCGTCGGCGGGGCCTGGGTCCAGTTCAACATCCGCTTCTACGTCGTGGCCCTCATCTTCATCCTGTTCGAGGTCGAAATCGCCCTGACCTACCCCATCGCCGTCGTCTTCAAGTCCTGGGTGGAGCAGGGGCTGGGCGCGCTGGCCCTGGCCGAGATTGGGGCCTTCATGGGCATCCTCCTGCTGGGCCTGGCCTATGTCTGGCGCAAGGGCGACCTGGGCTGGGTCCTGCCCCGCTCCAACGCCAGCACCCGCAACGCCCAGCACATCAAGGACGTCGAGGCCGCCAAGGCCCATTCTGTTCCGGCCACCCTCGAACCCGTGCCTTCCGGGCACCACCACTAGGAGACCCATGGACCAGGGCACCGGCATCCTCAAGGGCAGTCGCATCCTCAAGGGGGGCATCCTCTCCGAGGGCACCTGGCACGCCGAGCCGGGCATGATCGTCTCCAGCGTGGACTGGCTGGTGAACTGGGCCCGCTTGTCCAGCCTCTGGCCCATGACCTTCGGCCTGGCCTGCTGCGCCATCGAGATGATGGCCACCGGCGCGGCCCGCTACGACCTGGACCGCTTCGGCGCCGGGGCCTTCCGCGCTACGCCCCGCCAGGCGGACCTGATGATCGTGGCCGGGACCGTGACCTTCAAGATGGCCGACCGCATCCGCCGCCTCTACCACCAGATGCCCGAGCCGCGCTACGTGATCTCCATGGGCTCCTGCGCCAACTCCGGCGGGCCCTACTGGCTCCAGGGCTACCACGTGGTCAAGGGCGTGGACCACATCGTCCCCGTCGACGTCTACGTCCCCGGCTGCCCCCCGAGGCCTGAAGCCTTGATGGAAGGGCTGATCCGTCTCCAGGAGAAGATCCGCCACAAGTCCATCGCGATGAAGCCCGAGGCCGCGGCCAACTGATGTCCAAGGATCTCAACGCCGTCTACGAGGCCCTGAAGGCCAAGTTCGCCGACAGGGTCCAGGCCCCGCCGGCCGTGGCGGCCGGGGAGAGCTGGATCCCCGTCACGCCCGCCGCCATCCAGGACGTCTGCCGCTTCCTGCGCGATGAGCCGGGCTTGGAGTTCCGGGAACTGATGAACCTCTCCGGGGTGGACAACCTGGACGAGAAGGACGCGACCAAGAGCTCCTACGAGCTGGTCTATCACCTCCATTCCATGAAGCACCGTCACCGCGCCACCCTCAAGGTGGTCCTGCCACGCGAGGACGGCGTCTCGGTACCGACGATCTCCGGCCTCTGGCCCATGGCCGACTGGGCCGAGCGCGAGGTCTGGGACCTCTACGGGATCCGCTTCCAGGGGCATCCGGATCTGCGCCGCATCCTCCTGCCGGATGACTGGGCGGGCCACCCCCTGCGCAAGGACTACAAGGACGCCGAGGATTACCACGG
>JAHFOU010000213.1 GCA_023261525.1 Planctomycetota bacterium
CCGGTGCGGCGCAGGACCTCGTTGCCGGCCCCCGGGCCCAGGGCCTCGTTGAAGGTCTTGAACCAGTCCAGGTCGGCCACGACCAGGGCCACCGGCTTGTTCTCCCGGATGGAGCGCTTCCACTCCGAGGCGAGCCGCTCGTCGAAGGCGCGGCGGCTCAGGACCCCCGTGAGGCCGTCCAGGTGGGCGAGGCGGCGGAGCTTGAGGTTCACCTCCTCCAGGTGGCGGCGGGCCTCCAGGAGCTCCGCCTCCCGGGAGCGGTGGCGGTGCAGCTCCCAGGTGGTGCGCAGGGCGTTGGTCGCCCGGGCGATCAGCTCCATCTTGTGCATGGGCTTGGCCACGTAGTCGGTGGCGCCCGCCTCGTAGGTGGCGTGGATGTAGTCGCTGTCGATCTTCCCGGTGACGACGATGACGGGGATCTCCCGCCAGTGCGCGTCGGAGCGGATCCTGCGCAGGAAGGCGATCTCGTCCGCGGCGGGCGACGCGAGCTCCAGCAGGATGAGCCCGATGGGGCGTCCGGGGTGAGGGGGCGTCGAGCGCCTCAGGGCGGCCAGGGCGTCCTCCGCCCCCGTCGTGACGATGCGGTGGGTGTAGCCGGCCTCCTCCAGGCAGGCCTCCATCTGGCGGATGTTGTCCTCCGCATCGACCACCAGCAGGACGCCGAGGCCCGTGGGCTCCGCGGCGGCGGCGCCCTTGCGGTCCCCGAGCACGGCCTCGACCCGCTCCACGAGCTTCTGGGGCACGATGGGCTTGACCAGGTAGTTGGCCGCCCCCAGCGCCAGCGCGGCCTCCACCGCCTTGGCCTCCTCGCCGTCGGTGAGCATCACGACGCGGAGGTGATGGAGCTCCGGGTCCGCCTTCATCCGGCGCAGGGTCTGGAGCCCGTCCATCACCGGCATGTGCAGAGCCAGGAGGACGAGGTCGACCTTCTCGCGGAAGGCGGGCTTCTTCAGCAGGGCCAGGGCCTGGACGGCGGTTTCGGCCCCCTCCACCGGGGGGAAGCCCTTGTCCTTCAGGAGGGTCCGGATCTGGACACGCACGGCCTCCTGGTCATCGACGACGAGGATGCTCATGGGTCAGGAGAGGAAGATCACGGCGAGGCCGCAGAGGAGGTTGATGCCCAGGAGCAGGACCTCGCGCCGGTGCAGGGCGGCGAAACGCTCCCGGGCCTCCGGGAGGGCCTTGAGGCGCTTCACCTCGGGATCCAGGCGCCAGCCCGCGTAGAGGTGGTTGAGGATCATGAGGGCCAGGAGGGCGTAGCGCGCCGCGGCGATGGTCTTCTGGGGGGTCCAGGGGCCCTGCCAGAGGCTCAGCTCGTAGTGGCTGGATCGCAGCCAGCTTCCGATGGCCGCCACCGCCGCGCAGGCCGCCCCCATCGGGTAGTACTTGGCGAGCCAGGCCCCCACCAGGTCCCCGGCCAGGGTCTTCTCGGGAAGGACCGTGAAGGCCACGCGGGCGCCAGTAGCCAGCATCGCGATCATGCCGATCCAGAGGCCGAGGGAGGCGTAGTAGCAGCCCCAGAGGATCATGAAGGGGACATTCGGCATCAGTGCCCCCCCGAGACGGGGCCGCCGGTCCGCTTCTCATAGCGGTCCAGGACGACCAGGTTGAAGCCGGGGATCTGAGGGTTCTTCGGGAAGCCCCGGTGTACGGCCCCGCAGGCGTAGCAGATCACCACCTCGTCGAGCAGGAGGAAGAGGGCCAGGTCCACCAGGGCCAGGCCCACCAGGGTGGCCAGGCCGGCCAGCCAGTTCCAGAAGAAGAGGCCGAAGGAGACCAGGCAGGTGACGGTGGCCACGGCGGCGCCCAGGTTGCGGTTGAAGTCCCGCTGCTGGTAGAGGTCCCTCCGCTGGCAGACCCCGCAGCAGGCGAGGGGCTGGCCCCCGGCGGGCAGGAAGTCCGCGCGGGCCTCCCGGCCGCATTTGGAGCAGGTCCCCGCGGCGCCTGCCCCGATGGAAATGAAGACCCCGTTGCCGCATCCCGGACAGCGCAGGTTGACCTCGCTCATAGCGGATGCCCCGACTTCAGGAGGTAGGCCGCCGAGAACTCCCCCACCAGCACGAAGACGCAGACCACGTAGAGGATGCCGGTGGCCGAGGTGTTGGACTTGATCTTCACGCACTCCCAGACCATCCAGCCCAGGCCCAGGGGCCCGACCAGGCCCAGGAGGGCGCGCAGGAGGATGACGAGGAGGAGCCAGTGGCTCAGGGCGCCCCGGGGAAGGCTCAGGGCGCCCAGGCCGGCCGCCAGCAGGAGCCTGGCGCCCAGCACGGCCAGGAGGGCCAGGGTCATGCGCTGGAGGGGCCGGAAGGAGAGCCCGTGCTGGACCAGGTACCAGTGCCCCAGCACCATGGCGTCCAGGGCCGTGCCCAGGACCAGGGCCGAGAGGATGACCGAGACCGAGCCCCAGGGGCCGGCCCCGGCGGCCAGGCGGGCCAGGCAGGCGGCGCCCAGCAGGGAGGCCAGGGCCAGGCCCACGGAGGCCAGGCGGGTCCCCGTCAGGGCCCGGAAGGCCAGGGCGCCCGCGGCGGCCGCCGCCACCCCCGGGTCCAGGGTCCTCGACTCCATCCACTGGGAGCCCAGCAGGAACATCAGCACGACGAAGGCGGTCACGCCCATCCAGGCGGCATAGTCGGGCCGGACCTCCCCCTGCGGCAGGAGCCAGAGGGCCCAGAGGATCCCGACGGCGAGGGCGGCGAGGAAGACGGCCAGCACGGCGGGAGTATACTCGCGTCATGGCCTTCCGGTTCGCCTTCAGCACCAACGCCTACACCCGGCAGACTCTGGACGCGGCCCTGGTGGACCTGGCCCGGATCGGCTACCCGGCGGTGGAGATCCTGGCCGACCGCCCCCACCTGGATCCCCTGAAGGCCAAGCCCGCCCAGGTCCTGGCCCTGAGGCGCCTCCTGGAGTCCCTGGGGCTCTCGCTCTCCAACCTGAACGCCAACACGGCCCATGCCCTCCACAGCCGCCGGGTGGTCAAGGCCCTCCACTTCGAGCCTTCCCTGACGAGCGAGGAGCCCGAGTCCCGCCGGGCCCGCATCGCCTACACGCTGAGGGCCCTGGACGTGGCGGCCGACCTCGGCTGTCCGGCCGTGAGCATCACGACGGGACGGAGGACCCTGGAGCCCCGGGCCCTCCAGCTGGAGCGCCTGCAGCGCTCCCTGGATCCCCTCCTGGTCCGGGCCGAGGCCGTCGGGGTCCGCCTGGGCCTGGAGTACGAGCCGGGCCTGGTGATGGAGCGCGGCGTGGAGCAGATCGAACTGCTGAGGGCCGTGCCGAACCCCTGGCTGGGGGCCAACCTGGACCTGGGCCACGCCTGGGTGGTGGAGGACGACCTGGCCGTGGTCCTCCCCGGGCTCAAGGGCCGGATCTGGAACTGCCACCTGGAGGACATCCTCGACCGCGTGCATAAGCACCTGATTCCCGGAGAGGGGAACCTGGACTTTGCCGCGGTGCGCAAGGGCCTGGAGGCCATCGGCTACCAGGGCTTCCTGACGGCGGAGCTGTATCCCTACGTGGATCGGCCAGCCTATGCGGCCCAGAAGGCCCTGGAGTTCATGAGGGAGCGCTTCACTTCGGTGTGACCTCGGAGTTGAAGTTGGGCATGTCCTTCTCGAACTTCTTGACCTTGCTCCTGTCATAGGGAAGCAGGGGTTTTGCCGCGGTCATCCCCTTCATCCATTCGACCGCCAGGGCCATGGATTCCGGGGACAAGGCGTGCTCGGGGAACTCCACGTACCGGTGCAGGAGCCCTCCCGACCGCGTCAGGCCCGCATCCAGCAGACGGCAGGCATCCAGGCCGAGGTCCCGGTTTCTCGCCGCAGTCGCTCCCTCCGAGGGGCCGTGCACCAGGAAGAGGGGCAGGCGCTTGAGCTGGCTGGAGTCCGAGCCGGGGTTCCCCGGGAGCGTCGGGTTCAAGGAGGCTGCCGCTGTGAACCTCTCCGGCCAATGGATGGCGATCGAGAGCACGCCGGAGGCCCCGACGGATCCGCCCACCAGGTAGATCCGTCGCGGATCGACGTTGTACTGGTCCGCGATCCGTTCGATCAGGTCGAAGACGCAGGCCTCGCTCAACTGCTTGTTCCAGCCGTACTCGTCGATCAGGTTGGGGCATTTCGGGAAGGCCGCGATCCCCCCCAGCTCCCTCAGGACGGGGCCCATGCTGTCGTAGTCGGAGCTCCAGAGGTATCCTTTCCCGTCCGGTCCGCCCGGCGCGGCCTTCCCGGCAGGCACCGACAACCCGACGTGGAGATAGACGACCAGGGGCAGGGGCGTCAGGCCGGTGTAGCTCTCGGGGACGTCCAGGAGGTACTCGGTCTTGTAGCCCTTCCCCTCGAGCTGGAGGCCGCGTTGGAGGCCCTTCTTCTGGACAACCCAGCGCTTGCACTGCTCCAGGCGCTCCGGGGTGAAGCCGCTTTCCTTCAGGGCCTTGGCGAGGGCGACGCGCCGGGCATCCGTGTCCGCCGAGGCGTAGGCGGCCACGAGCTCCTCGTCCGTCTTCCAGGAATCCTCGAAGCGGGTCTGCCCCAGGCCCCGTCGTGCCGCGGCGT
>JAHFOU010000214.1 GCA_023261525.1 Planctomycetota bacterium
CATCACAACGCCGTCCAGGAGCAGGGTCAGGCGGTAGGCCGACTTCTCCACCAGGACGCGGAAGGTGCCCTGGAGCACCTTGATCCTCTGGCCTTCCCGGACCTTGTGGGGGTCCAGGATGCCGTTCACGCGCTTGAGGCACTCCACCGTGGTGGCGTGCTTCTTGGCGATCCCGCCCAGGGTGTCCCCCATCCCCACCGTCACGACCAGGTCGTCCGGGGTGGGCGTGGCGCTCAGGGCCGTGACCGCCAGGTCCTTGGCCTTGGCCTCGGCCTCCGCGCGATCCTTGGCGGAAAGGTTGGACCTCAAGCGATAGCCGAGCGCCTTGCGGGGATGCCCCTGGGCCTCGTGGAGGGAAGCCAGGATCCCGGCGGCCTTCTGCCCCTTCTCGCCTCGGGGGTCGGACTCCAGGACCCGCTCCAGAAGGGGTCTCGCCTCGTCAGCCTTGCCGGCCTTGGCCAGGGCCTCGCCCCGGGTCAGGGCCTCGGCGGCACTGGGAGGAGGAGCCGTCGTCGTCTCCGGACCTTCGACCGGAGGGGACGGCAGCACCTCGGCCGCGGGCGGCTCGGGCG
Organism: Planctomycetota bacterium; assembly: GCA_023261525.1. GTDB lineage: Bacteria > Planctomycetota > SBBH01 > JAHFOU01 > JAHFOU01 > JAHFOU01. Next base: position 573 of record JAHFOU010000214.1, read on the forward strand.
GGATGACCGGGACCACGGACGGAGGATGCGCGCGACGCCACAGGAAGATGCCCAGTCCCAGCGCGGACAGGGCCAGCAGGACGGTGAACGCCCGCTTCAAGAAGCGTTGCCGTGGGCGCCCCACCAGGACTTCATCTCCCGCACGAACTCCCCCGCGCCCTTGGCGGCACGGGAGGCCTCGGCGGCATCCTTGAAGGGGGCGGAGGACAGGGCCTTGCCCAGGGCGTCGAAACGGTCGTCCCGGGAAGGCAGGTCGGCGTGCGCGCCGGCGGCCAGGACCCGGTACAGGGCCAGGGCCGAGCGCATCTGGACCTTCTCATCCGCATGGGAAAGCCCCTTGGCCAGGGCCTCGCAGGCCGGCTGGGAGACGCGGCCGTCCTTCTTCTCGGGCACCGCCGGGGTCGGCAGGGTCGAGAGGAGCTCCAGGGCATTCTCGCGGATCCAGGCGGGCTGGGTGTCCGGCAGGGCCTCGACCAGGACGGCCACCCCGGCGGGATCCAGGGGCAGGGAGACCTTCACGCCGGACTCCTCGAAGCCCTGACGTTGCCAGTCCAGGCGGGTCTGACCCTGATGGGTGCCCCACCACTCCCGCCAACGGGCCACGGCCACCTGCTGCTCAGGACGGGTGGAGAGGGCCTCGTAGTGTTCGGCGTGGTTGGCGAGGGTCTCCAGGAGATCGCTGGCGCGCTGGGCCAGGCCCAGGTCCTCCTCGCGGAACAGGGGCTCGGTCCCGGCCTTGGCCATCAGGTCGACCAGGGCGGGGACGGCCGGGGCGTGGCGGAGGTCGCGGATCAGCTGGAGGGCGGCGGCCCGCACCGGCCGGGAGGCATCCTCCAGGGCCCGGCAGGCGAGGGGGCCTCCCGCGGGCTCCCGCGCGGCCGCCAGGGCCTGAAGGACGGCCACCCGCTCGGCCTCGGAAAAGCCCGGGTCGTCCTGGAGGCGGGCATAGGCCGCGGCCAGGGCCCGCACGGACGCCGAATCCCCCCGTCCGGCGAGGCGGTGGATCTCCACCAGCCTTTCCACGGAGCGGTCCGCCCCCCGGGCGGACAGGGCGGGCGGCGGCGTGGACGGAGCTTCCTCCGCCAGGAGGCAGGCGGCCGGAAGAAGGGAGAAAAGCAGATAGGCGCGCATGGTGTTGAGCGAGAGGCGGCGAGTATAATCCGGCCCGCCTTGGCTTCCACGGAAATCTACCTCGACGGACGCTGGCTCCCCCCGGAGGAGGCCCGCATCCCCGCCGACGACCGGGGCCTGGCCTTCAGCGAGGGCCTCTTCGAGACCTTCCGGGTCCGTCAGGGGCGCCCCTGCCTGCTCCAGGAGCACCTGGGCCGCCTCAAGGCCTCCTGCACCTTCCTAGGCATCCCCTATCCCCAGGACGATCTCGCCGCCCTCGCAGTGGAAGGGGCCCGCAGGCATGGCCTGGAGGACGCCTCGGCCCGGGTCACGGTGACGGCCGGGGCCGGAGGCGACCTGGCAGGCCCGGGGACCCGTCCCGGCGCCCTCATCGTCCAGATCCGCCCGGCCATCGGGCCCGGCAACGGGCTCAGGCTCCACCTCGCCTCCCTGCGCCAGTCGGCCACCTCCGTCCTGATGCGCCACAAGACCCTCCGCTACCTGGAGCGGGTCCTGGCCGTCCGGGAGGCCAAGGCCGCCGGAGCCGACGAGGCCGTCTTCCTGAACGACCTGGAGGAGCTGGCCGAGGGCACCACCTCCAGCATCTTCTGGGTGAAGGGCGGCGCGGTGCTCACCCCCTCCCTGGACTGCAACATCCTGCCGGGGGTGACCCGGACCGTGGTCCTGAAGGCCGCCCGGGAGCTGGGTCTTCCCGTGCGCGAGGTGCGCGCCGGGGCGGGGGACCTCCAGGGGGCGGACGAGGCCTTCCTGACGAGCGCGACGCGGGGCGTGGCCCCTGCGGTCTCGGTCGGGGGCCGGCCCATCGGAAACGGGAAGCCCGGGCCCCTGACGCTCAGGCTCTCGCCCGTGGTGGCGAGGCTGGAGGAAGGCGGCTAGGGGGTCTTGTTGTGCTCCTGGATATTCCGGACGGCGTTGGCGGCCGCCTGGGCGACGTACTCCTCCGGATCGCCACAGGACTTCCTCAGCCCTTCCAAGGCCTTCGGGCTTCCCAGGTACCCCAAGGCATGGGCCGCCCCGCCCCGGTAATCGTTACTGCCCCCCTTCTCGACGAGGATCTCGAGGAGGACGGGGATGGCTTTCTCGCCCAGGGCGGCGAATCCCCGTTGGGCGGCATCCCAGACGCCCGAGTCCTTGTTCTTCAAGGCCTCCCGCAGAAGCGGGATGGCTTCCTCCCCGAGGACCGCGGGCAGGCGCGTCAGGACGGCGATGCGATCCTCGCGGGACACCCCCTCGGGACCCGCGGACCTGCGGAAGAGGGCCTGGGCGTCCTTGGAGGACGGCCCGAGCAGGGCCGCCGCCCTCAGGCGCAACGCCAAGGGGCTCCCGGCGTCCTTCAGGATGGATTCCAGCGCCTTGACGCCCAGGTCGATGGACATCTCCCCGGCCAGGTCCATCGCGATGACGCGGGCTGAGGGGATCCCCATGGCGCGCTTCACCTCGCCGGCACCCCCGGGCTTCACCTCGCCGGTCCCCAGGTCGATCACCTTCAGCAGGGGGCCCGCGGCCACGAGGACGATGCAGCCGGCCTTGTCGTCGATCCAGGCGTCCCGGAAATAGTGGATGCTCGAGACGGTGTGACAGAACCCGGCGATCTCCTCCGGAGAGAAGATCTGATGAAGCCCCTTGGAACTCACCTTGCCGTCCTTCGCATCCACCCACATCAAGGAGGCGCCGTGGCCGATGCCTCCGTACTCCTCGAAGGCCGCGAACCCCCGCCCCTCGGGGGAAACCCGGATCTCCAGCGGAGCGGAAGGCAACCATCCCTTTGCCAGGACCGTCTCCCCTTTGCGGAAGCTGAAGCCGGTCCCTCCGGGGACGGCGTGGGCAAGGGGCTCCGTCTGCACGGTATAGAGGCCTGTGGGATCCGCGACCTGCAGGGGACGGTACTCCATCCATTCGTCCGCCAGGGCAGGGGCCGAAACCCCCAGAAGGAACAGCGCGGGCAGGAAACGGCGCATACCCCATGGACGCACGCGGCGGGAACCCGGTTCCCGGCAACTCCGGTTTTCCACGGCGGCTAGTCCCCCCCGCCCCAGGCCAGGATCCTCCGCCCTTCCGGCAGCTCGTAGACCACCGTCACGTCGTCGAGGGCCAGGGGGTCCAGGATGGGCGTGTCCTGGAGGGTCGCGGGATCCAGGTTGGGCTGGAACACCGCGTGCAGGCGGAAGGGGGTCCTGACCCTCCTCTCCACCCGGGAAAAGGCGGGATCCCTCCACGCGCGGGAGAGGGGGTTCCCGACGGCATCGGGAAGGTAGGAACCTCCGGAAGCATCCGCCAGCTCCAGGAGGATGCCCCCGGACGGAAGTCCCTGGGGGACCACCTGGGTCCAGGCCAGGGACTTGATGCGACAGGCTCCGCCCGGATAGAGCGGGGCGCTGAAGTACTCCCCGGCACGGTTGGCGGCGGCGCCCAGCCCGGCATAGTCCGATTCCTTGTAGTAGCGCCCTTCCCCGAAACGGGTCATGGCGACCGTTCCGGGACAGGCCAGGACGGCGGGATCCGCCGAGGGGGCCGGAGGAACGGTCCCGCCGAAATCGTAGAGGACCAGCTCGTCCACCGTGGCATCGGCGCCGGATCCGCAGTTCCCCGAGACATCCGACTCCTGCAAGGGGCGCCCTCCTCCCAGGGAGAGGCGGTGGGCCCCATAGCAATCGTCGACGGTGATGTCCGAGGCCGCCACGGGATCCGGGTTGACGGCGAAATTCCCGAAATACACGTCTGTGGCGCCGCAGTCCCCCAGCAGACCAGCGTCCACCCGGAGGCCGCCGGTCTCATCCTTCCTGGCACTCCAGAAGTCCCAGCAGATCGTAAGGAGCTGCCAGACGTGAGGCGTCAGGCCCTGGTCCCT
>JAHFOU010000215.1 GCA_023261525.1 Planctomycetota bacterium
ATGAGATCGACAGCGCCCGCCTGAAGCCCGGCCAGCCGGTCCACCTGAGCGTGGACGCCCTGCCCTCAGAGCGCTTCGACGGCGTCCTCGCCTCCGTCTCCCCGGCCGTCTCCACCGAGCAGGAGAAGAACCGCACCGTGAAGGTGAAGGTCCGTTGGACCGCCGACCGCTCCCGGGTCCGCCCGGGGATGTCGGTCGGGGTGGAGGTGGTCGTGGGCGCGGCCGACGGGGTGCTTTTCGTCCCCAGCCCGGCCGTCATGGAGAAGGCGGGGCGGCGGACGGTCTTCGTCGTCCAGGACGGGCGGCTGAGGGAGCGCGTCGTGGAGCCGGGCCTGGGCAACTGGGAGACCACGGCGGTGGCCAAGGGCCTGGCGGAGGGGGAGCTCGTCCTCCTCTCGGCCGGCCAGTCCGGCCTGGAGGAAGGCGCCCGCGTGGCCGCCGAGCCGGCCCCGTGACGGCCGTCATCGACGCGAAGGGCCTGGCCAAGACCTATGATCTGGGCGGGGAGAAGGTGGAGGCCCTGAAGGCGGCCGACCTCCTCGTCCAGCCCGGGGAATACGCGGCCATCATGGGGCCTTCGGGCTCGGGCAAGTCCACCCTCATGAACCTTCTCGGATGCCTGGACACGCCCACGGCCGGGACCTACCGCCTGGACGGCCAGGACGTCTCCGGCCTCTCCGACGACGGCCTCGCGGAGATCCGCAGCCGCAAGGTCGGCTTCGTCTTCCAGACCTTCAACCTCCTGCCCCGCTTCACGGCCCTGGCCAACGTCGAACTGCCCCTGGTCTATGCCGGGGTCGCCCCGAAGGACCGCCGCAGCCGCGCCGAGGAGGCCCTGGCCCGGGTGGGTCTGGGCGACCGCATGGGCCACCGGCCCTCCGAGCTCTCCGGGGGCCAGCGCCAGCGCGTGGCCGTGGCCCGGGCCCTGGTGAACCGGCCGACCCTCCTGCTGGCCGACGAGCCCACGGGCAACCTGGACAGCAAGGTGGGCGACGAGATCCTGACCCTGTTCGAGTCGCTGAATGCCCAGGGCGTCACCCTGCTCGTGATCACCCACGACGCCAAGGTCGCCGCCCGCGCCCCCCGGAAGCTGGAGATCCTCGACGGGCGCATCGTGAGCGATCGCGCATGAGGGCCGGGCTCTCGGACGCGGCCTCCACGGCCTGGGCCGAGATCCGGGCCAGCCGATTCCGCTCCCTGCTGACCATGGCCGGGGTGGTCCTCGGCGTGGCCTCGGTCATCCTCCTGGTCTCCCTCGGCGACGGCGCGAAGCGCTACGTGGAAAAGAAGTTCGCCGAGCTGGGCACCAACGTCCTCATCGTGGTCCCCGGGCACTCGGAGACCACGGGGGGGTCCATGCCCATCGTGGCGGGGTCCGAGCACCTCCTGACCCTGGAGGACGCCTGGGAGATGTCCCGGCGCTGTCCGGCGGTGAAGGCCGTCAGCCCCGTGGTGGTGGGCAACGGCACGGTCCGCGCCCAGGGGCGCAACCGCGACGTCACCGTCCTGGGCGTGACCTGGGAGTTCCAGGAGGTGCGCAACGTCCGGGCCGACATGGGCGTCTTCCTGCCGAAGCGCCGGGAGGAGTGGGGGCGGCGGGTGGCCGTCATCGGGCGCAGGGTCCAGCGCGAGCTCTTCGCGGGGCAGAACCCCCTGGGGCGGCGCCTGGAGGTGGCCGGGGTGGTCCACCGCGTGGTGGGCGTCATGGAAGCCAAGGGCTACAGCCTGGGCTTCGACTTCGACGACCTGGTGCTGATCCCGGTCAAGAGCGCCCAGTCCGTCTTCAACCAGGAGGGCCTGTTCGAGGTGGTCGCCTCCGCCAGGACCCCCGAGCGCCTGGACGAGGCTGGCCAGCAGATCCGCGCCTGCCTGAAGCGGCGCCACAACGGCGCCGAGGACTTCACCCTGCTGAACCAGGACGACATGCTCTCCACCTTCGGGGCCATCCTGGACTCCCTGACCTGGGCCCTGGGGGCCATCGCGGCCATCTCCCTGCTGGTCGCGGGCTTCGGGGTGATGAACATCATGCTGGCCTCGGTGGGGGAGAGGACCCGGGAGATCGGCCTCCGCATGGCCCTGGGCGCCCGCCGCAGCCAGATCCTCCTGCAGTTCCTCCTGGAGGCCGCGGCCCTGGGCTCCCTGGGCGGGGCGGCCGGGGTGGCCCTGGGGGTGGGCGGGGCGGTGGGCCTCCACCTGGTCTTCCCGGGCATGCCCCTGGCCGTGGCGCCCTGGGCGGTGGTCTCGGCCTTCTCCTTCTCCGTCGGGGTGGGGCTGGTCTTCGGGGTGGTCCCGGCCCGCCGGGCCTCCCGCCTGGACCCCATCGCGGCCTTGAGGCACGAATAGAAACCGTTCAACTTGCGGCCCCTCCTGGACGATAGCGGGAGAGGTCCCTTTCAAGGAGAGCAGCCATCATGGGCGACAAGCACGAAGGCTACTGCGTGAAGTGCAAGGCGAAGCGGGAGATGGTCGATACGGCCGTCGTCGAGATGAAGAACGGGCGCAAGGCCGTCAAGGGCTCCTGCTCCGTCTGCAAGACGGGGATGTACAAGATCCTCGGAAAGGGCTGATCCGGCACCTATCATCGGCCCTGTGTCCGAGCACAGGGATGAGGAAGACCGGCGTCTCCTGGCGGCCTGCCTGTCCGGCACGCCCCAGGCCTGGGAGCGTTTCGTCGCGCGTTTCACCCCCTTCCTGGCGGAAGTCTGCCGTCGTACCCTGGCCCGTCGCAGGCGTCCCTCCGGATCCCAGGAGGTGGACGACATGCTCCAGGAGGTCTTCCTCCACTTGTTCGCCGAAGATCTCAAGGTGCTCAGGGCCTATCGGGGGATCTCGAGTCCGTCCGGATTCCTGGCCGCCGTAACAGCACATAAAGTTATTGATGACAGGCAGTTGCGGATTTCGATTCCCTCGGAACTCCGCCCGGCTTCGTCTTCCGGCTCCCCCCTGGAGACCTTGGAAGGGCGGGAGGATCTCGAACGCCTTCAGCAGGAGATGGCGCGCCTGGAGCTCCGGGCGCGGCTGGCCCTCTCCCTGCAGGGGCGGGGGGCTTCGATCCGGGAGTTGGGAAGGGTCCTGGGGCTCTCCGAGGCCGCCGCCGCCCAGCTCCTGAGCCGGGCCCGTGCCCAGCTTCGCGCCGCGATGAATTCCTGAATTTCCTGTCAGGAAGCCCCTTCCCGGGCCGTCTCCCGGGGCATGACAACCCCATCTTCTTGCGATCCCGAGATCCTGGCGGCCTACCTGGAGGGAGCCCTCTCAGAGGCCCAACGGGAGGTCTTCGAACTCCACGCCGGGTCCTGCCCGCGTTGCCAGGAGGCTCTGTTGTCCGTCGTGCCGGAGGCGCCCGTGGCCGTCCGCCGGCGCTCCTGGGCCCCTGCCCTCGCCGTGGCGGCGGGACTCCTCCTGATCCTCTCGATCGCCCGGCATCCGGACGGATCCCGGACCCTTCCGGGCGGTATCCCCGTCCCCTCTCCGCGCCCGGAGGTTGCCACACCCCGTCGCCAGCTCGGCCGGGCCGGGGTTCCGGAGGCCTGCGTCGCGACGGGCCTGGATCTCGTGACGGAGGCGGATGCCCGGCTCGAGATCCCCGACCGGGGCCACCTCGTCCTGGAGCGGGGCATGGCCTGGCTGGAGGTCCTCTCCGGAGAGCCCATCCAGCTCGATGCCGGCGGGCCCGCGCTTTCCCTGGCCCGGGGGACCCTGGCCGTCCGGCGACGTCCGGCCCCGTCCGCGCCGCTGGCCCGGCGCTGGTCCCCCTTCCTCTCCGAGGCTGTGGCGGGGGAGGCGACGCCCGCCGCCGAGGCCTGGATCCTGGATGGGGAAGCCCGGTCGGGGACCCGGACCTTTGTCGCCGGAACCCGCCTGGTCCTAGACGCCGGCCTCTGGACGCCTGCGCCGTTTCCCGAGGCGGAAGGGATCCGGCTTGGGGAGGCCCGCACCGCGGCAGTGGCCGCGCTGGAAGGGGAATCCCCGACCGCCGGGCTCCAGGGGCCCTTCCGCTGGGTGGGCGTGTTCACGGGGCGGGATCCCGCCACGGAAGTAGGCATTTCCATTGCCGTCGAAGGGCGGTGCTTCCAGTGGGTGCCGGGCTTGGCGGCGAAGCCCCCGCGGGCGCGTGAGGTCGTGGAGATCCGCTGGGACGGGGTCCTGTTGACCGGGCGGACGAACGGACGGACGGTCCTGAGCCTCCGCCGCGAGGCCCTGGACCAGGGGGCCCTGCCGGCGTCCCAGGCCGCCCCCTGGCAGGTCACTGTCTGGAACGGGAGGGCCACCCTCGCGCAGTCCCGGGTCCTTCGGGAAACGCAGCCTTGAGGCGAGAGTCCCGCGGCCTCGTCCTCCTGGTCGTCGTGGGCGTCCTCGGCGTCCTGACCGTGCTGGGCGCGGCCTTCGTGACCCTGGCCCGGCTGGAGCGGAAGGCATCGCAGCAGCGCCTGAACGCCACCAAGGCCCTGCTCCTGGCCAGGAGCGGCCTGGAGGACGCTTTGGCCCGCCTCTCCGCGGGGCAGGATCCCGACCGGGCCGAGAACGCCTACGGCGGCGAGGACTGGGAC
>JAHFOU010000216.1:0-1135 GCA_023261525.1 Planctomycetota bacterium
TGGCCAGGGCCGTCAGCGCCTCCGGCGCCACGGGCGGGGCCTTCCCCCCGAGGCCGCGCTCGGGATCCTGGAGGGCCCGCGTCAGCAGGACCAGGATCTCCTCCTCCGTCAGGGGCTCCAGGACGTGGACCGCGCAACGGGACAGGAGGGCCGCGTTCACCTCGAACGAGGGGTTCTCCGTCGTCGCCCCGATCAGGGTGAGGGTCCCGTCCTCCACGTGGGGCAGGAAGGCGTCCTGCTGGGCCTTGTTGAAGCGGTGGATCTCGTCCAGGAAGAGGAGGGTGCGACGGCCGGTCTCCTCCAGGGTCCTGCGGGCCTCCGCCACGATCTCGCGGACCTCGGCGGTCCCGCAGGCCACGGCCGAGCGGGGCAGGAAGCGCATGCCCGAGGCCTGGGCCAGGAGGTGGGCCAGGGTGGTCTTGCCCGAGCCGGGCGGGCCCCAGAGGATCATGGAGGGCACGCGCCGGGAGGCCAGGACGGCGGCCAGGGGCGCGCCCTCGCCCAGGAGGTGGCGCTGGCCCGCGACCTCGGCCAGGGCGGCCGGGCGCATGCGCTGGGCCAGGGGCTCGGCCGCCTTGCGCCGGGCCTTGCGTTCGCCTTCGAAGAGGTCCATGCCCCCTAGTGTAATCCTTCCGGCGGCTGGGATACACTGGGCCGCGATGGATCCCCGGCTGACCCTGGCCCTCTCCTCCACGGCCCTCTCCCTGGCGCTGGGCGGCCTGGCCTTCTGGCTCTACCGCCGGGACCGCCGCCGCTTCCGCAGTTTCCGCGAGAGGGTCCGCGAGCGCCTGAAGCAGGCCGGGTGGAAGCCGTGACGCCCGCCCGCCTGCTCAAGCCCCTGGCCCCCCCGCTGACGGTCCTGGTCCGCGATCCCGGCGTCCCCCCCCGCTTCGCCCGCCGGGTCCTGGACTCCCTGGCCCGCTCCGGCCTCCGCGCGGCCGAACTGAGGCTCACACCCGGGGAGGGCGCCAAGTCCCTGCGCGAGCTGGAGCGCCTGGCGCGGGCCTGCGCCCGCCTGGGGCTGGGCCGGGACGGGGTCCTGGTCTCCCTGGGCGGGGGCGTCTGCTCGGACCTGACCGGCTTCCTGGCCGCGACGTACATGCGGGGCATCCCCTGGCTGGCCCTGCCGACCACC
>JAHFOU010000216.1:1145-4540 GCA_023261525.1 Planctomycetota bacterium
CTCTGCCTGCCGGGCGTCCTGGATAGCCTTCCCCCGCGGCGCTACGCCGAGGGCCTGGCCGAGATCCTCAAGTGCGCGGTGCTTTCGGGCCCCCGGGCCCTGGCCGCCTTGGAGAGGGACGCTGCGGCCCTGCGCCGCCGCCAGCCCGCCGCCCTGGGCCGGGCCCTGCGCATGGCCCAGGGCCTGAAGCTGGCTTTGGTCGCCCGGGACCCCCGGGAGAGCACCGGCCTGCGCGAGCGTCTCAACCTGGGCCATACCCTGGCCCATGCGGCCGAGGCGGCCTCGGGCTGGCGCCTGACCCATGGCGAGGCGGTGGCGGCAGGCCTGGTGGCCGAGGCCGAGCTGGCCCTGGCCCTGGGCGTACTGGAGGACCCCGCCCTCCCGGGGCGCCTGAGGGCCCTGCTGGGGCGCCTGGGCCTGCCCTCGGCCTTCCCCCAGGGCCTGGACCGGGGGCGGATGCTGAGGGCCGTGCGCCGGGACAAGAAGGCCCGCGGGGGCCGGATCCGGGCCGTGCTTCCCGTCCGCGCGGGCATGGTGAGGATCCGGGAGCTCCCCCTCGCCGCCCTGGCTTCCGTGTTGTAGGCTTCCTCCATGCCGTTTTCCGCCGAAACCCTGATCCGTCTCCACCTGACGGAGCGCCTGGGATCCCGGAGCGTCCGGCTCCTGGAGCGGGAGTTCGGGACCGATTCCCGGCTCTGGGCGGCGTCGGAGTCCACCCTGGCCGCCCTGCTGGGCCCCAAGCGGGGCCGGGCCGTACGGGAGGCTTCCGAAGGACAGGCCTGGAAGGAGGAGGCCGCCCTGGCCAAGCGTCAGGGCATCCGCCTCCTGCCCTTCACCCATGCGGGCTATCCCAAGGCCCTGGCGGCCATCTATGACCCGCCCCTGGTCCTTTCCGTGCTTGGGGAGCTGACGCCGGAGGAGATCGCCGAGGAGCCCCCCTGCCTGGGCATGGTGGGGGCGAGGCGCTGCTCGGTGCCGGCCCGCATGCTGGCCCAGCGCCTGGCCGGGGAACTGGCGTCCGTCGGCCTGACCGTCGTCAGCGGGCTGGCCCGGGGCGTGGACCAGGCGGCCCACCGCGGGGCCCTGGAGGCGGATGGGCGCACCCTGGCCGTGCTCGGAAGCGGCCTGCTGAACCCCTACCCGCCCGAGGCCAAGCCCCTGCTGGAGAAGATCGCGGCCTCCGGGGCCGTCCTCTCGGAGTTCCCCCTGAAGGCCGCGCCCCTCAAGCACCACTTCCCTCGCCGCAACCGGGTCATCAGCGGCCTCTCCCGCGGGGTCCTGGTCGTGGAGGCGGCCCGGGACTCTGGCTCCCTGATCACGGCGGACTGGGCCCTGGAGCAGGGCCGGGAGGTCCTGGCCTGCCCCGGACGGGCCGGGGAGCCCTTGGCCGGCGGGGTGAACCGCCTCCTCAGGGAAGGCGCGGCCCTGGTGGAGACGGCCGGGGACGTGTTGGAGGCCCTGGGGATGGAGGTCGAGGCTCCTCAGGAGAAGCCCTCTGTCTCCGCCGGGGATCTGAAGGGCCCCCTCCGCATCGTCTGGGGGGCCCTGGGCTCGGATCCGGTGCACGCGGACGAGGTCTCGGCGGCGACGGGCCTGGAGCCGGGCCAGGTGACGGCGGCCCTGGTCCAGCTGGAGCTGGCGGGCCGGGCCAAGGCCACGGGCGGGATGCACTACGTCCGGGCAAGATGAGACGCCCGACCTTCTTCGATCTGGCCATGGGCGTGGGGATCGTGGCCGCGGCCCAGTTCCTCCTCGGCCACCTTCCGGAAGGCCTGCCGCTCCATGGCCCCTCCAAGGTCCTCCTGAGGAACCTCCTCTTCCAGGCTGTCGTGGTCGGAACCTGCTGGGGTTTCGTCTGCAGGAAGCAGGGGAAGGGCTGGCGGGAGGGCTTCGCCCTCACCCGCCTGCCCCTTTCCCAGGTGCTGCTTGCCGCGGGGATCCCGGTGGCCCTCCTCCTGCTCCTCGTCCTGATGCTGTCTTCGGGGCTTCTCACGAGGACCGGCCCTTCTCCGATGGGGGATTTCGTCGAGGCTCCCGGAGGCCTGGCCGTGGTGGTGGTGATCGCCCTGACGGCCCCTTTCGTGGAGGAGCTGGCCTTCCGCGGCTTCCTCTTCCCTGTCCTGCAGGGGAAGGTCGGCACGGGATGGGCCGTGGCCGGGACCGCCCTCGTTTTCGTCGCGATCCACGGCCCCCAATATGCCTGGAAGCCCTTCTCCCTCCTTCCGCTGGGCGTCGTCGCCCTCGTCCTGACCCTCCAGCGGGCGAGGTCGGGCTCCCTCACGCCTTCCCTGATCACCCACCAGGTCTATGACGGGATGATCTGCCTGCTGGGCGTGCTGGGACGGGTCTTCCAGCACCCGCATGCCTGACCTCCGGATTCCCCTGGACCCCGGGCGCCGGATCGGGTTTGATCCCTCGTCATCCTGAGGAGGAGAACCCCGTGAGACACCGCTTCCTGCTCGCCGCCCTGGCCCTGATCCTGCTTCCCGTCCTGGCCGCCGAGAACAAGGCCGTGGCCCTGAAGGCCGAGGACGGTGCCGAGCTGGCCGGAGACTTCTACGGCCTCCATGGCATCGACGGCAAGAAGGGCGCCAAGGCCCCCGCCGTCGTCCTCCTGCACGAGGTGGCCAAGGACCGCAAGGTCTGGGGCCCTCTCCTGGAGCCCCTGCGCAAGGCCGGCTTCCATGTGCTTGCGCTCGACCTGCGCGGGCACGGGGCCTCCAAGCAGGGCCCCCGGGCCGGGGACGAGGCCTTTGCCGACGCCCACCAGGACGTCGAGGCCGCCGTGGCCTGGCTGAGGGCCCGTCCCGACGTGGACGCCGACCGCATCACCCTGGTCGGGGCCAGCATCGGAGGCTCCCTGGCCCTCCAGTGCGCCGAGAAGGATGCGAAGATCCAGGCCGCCGTCCTCCTCTCGCCCGGCACGGCCTACAAGGGCGTGGACTCCCTGGGCCCGATCAAGGCCTTCGGGGACCGTCCGCTCTGGATCGTCTCCCCCGAGTCCGAGCTGGCCCAGGTGAAGCTCCTCCAGGAGGCCGCCAAGGACGGCCAGGCCCGCCTGGAGACGAGGATCTGCCCCGGCACCGGGCATGGCACGGCCCTGTTCGCCACGGAGAAGGGCCTGGCCGAGGACCTCGCGAAGTGGATCCAGAAACAGCAACCCCAAACAGGAGGAGCCGCCATGTCGGACGCCACCGATCCCGTCGCCACGATCGAGACCACGCTCGGCACCATCAAGATCCAGCTCTTCCTGAAGGACGCCCCCGTCACCGCGGGCAACTTCATCAAGCTGGCCGAGAAGGGCTTCTACGACGGGGTGATCTTCCACCGCGTCATCCCGGGCTTCATGATCCAGGGCGGCGACCCCACCGGCACCGGCCGCGGCGGCCCCGGCT
>JAHFOU010000217.1 GCA_023261525.1 Planctomycetota bacterium
CGCTCCACCCTTCCGGGGGAGTCGTTGCAAATAACTTAAAGTGCCCTTCGAATCCGGCCGATACCTTTCTTCGTTCGGCACCCCTCAAGGATTCGGAGCCACGCCATGAACAAGACCCTGCTCGAAGCCCCTCCGGAGGATCCCGCAACCTCCCTGGGCAACCTCCCCCTCTCCATCAGCCAGGTCGAGCTGATCACGGGGGTCCCCAAGACCACCCTGCGCTACTGGGAACGGGTGTTCCAGGAGTTCCTGGACCCCGACCGCACTGGCGGCAACCAGCGCTCCTACACGATGGAGGACGTCAAGCGCATCCTCACCATCAAGAAGCTCCTGAAGATCGAGATGTACACCGTTTCCGGCGCCAAGCGCCGCCTGGGCCTGCCCCAGGCGCAACAGGAGGAGTAGCCCCATGTCACGGATCAACACCAACCTGGCGGCGCTGAACTCCCTGCGCAACCTGAACATGAGCCACAGCCTGCTCAACACCTCGCTCCAGCGCCTGTCCACGGGCCTGCGGGTGAACAACGCCTCCGACGATCCCGCCGCCCTGGTGATCTCGGAGAAGCTGCGCTCCCAGATGTCCAGCCTGAAGCAGGCGGTGGACAACTCCCAGCGCTCCCAGGACATGATCAACACGGCCGAGGCGGCCCTGAACGAGGTGAACAGCCTCCTGGTCTCCATGAAGCAGCTGGTCCTCCAGGCCGCCAACGACGGGGCCAACTCCGCCGAGGAGATCCAGGCCAACCAGGCCCAGGTCGACTCCGCCATCCAGAGCATCAACCGCATCGCGAACAGCACCAAGTTCGCCGGGAAGCACCTGCTCAACGGGGACGTGGACTACGTCACCAGCGGCATCACGGCCTCCATCCAGCAGGTCAACATCTTCGGCGCCAACTTCGGGACCAACTCCCAGATGGCGGTCACCCTGAAGATGACCCAGAGCGCCCAGAACGGGATCGTCACCCGGGCCGGCAAGGGGACCAGCGCCGGATCCTCCATCACCCTCCAGATCAGCGGCAACAAGGGGACGGAGGTCATCACGATCGCCGCCTCGACGGCCAACAGCGGGATCACGGCCGCCGTCAACGCCGTGAAGGACTCGACGGGGGTCTCGGCCGTCTTCGTCGCCACCTCCATCTCCTTCTACTCGACGGACTTCGGGTCGGACCAGTTCGTGAGCGTCCGGGACGTGGACACGGACGGCAACGGGACCCTCTGGATGAACAAGCGCGATACGGGGCGGGATGCCACCGCGACCATCAACGGCGCCCAGGCCGTGGCCAAGGGCATCCACCTGACCCTCGAGACCACGATGCTCAAGGCGGCGATCGACCTCAAGTCCGGCCTCAACCACAGCTCCGGCACCACCACCTTCTACATCAAGTCCGGGGGCCTGCACTTCCAGCTCGGGGACACCACCGTCAGCTCCGAGAAGGAGGCCCTGGGGATCCAGCACATGCACTCGATCAACCTGGGCGACGCCAGCGTCGGCTTCCTCAGCGAGCTGATGACCGGCGGGCAGTACGACCTGGCGACCAACCCGGACCAGGCGGCCCGCATCCTGGATGCCGCCATCGACGACGTCACCTCGACGCGGGGACGCCTCGGGGCCTTCGTCTCCAACACCCTGAACACGAACGTGAACTCCCTCGGGGTGGCCATCGAGAGCATCACCGCCTCGGAATCCAGGATCCGCGACGTGGACTTCGCCGCGGAGACCGCGAACTACACCAAGGCCCAGATCCTGGTGCAGGCGGGGACCTCCATCCTGGCCCAGGCCAACCTGGTCCCCCAGTCGGTCCTCTCCCTGCTGGGCGGCGGACGATAAGCGACGGAACACCCGCCGGGGCCCGCCTGTGAAGGCGGGTCCCGGCGTTTTCAGTTAAGGGTCAGGAGTTTAGCTACCCGAAGGGTCGGAGACGGGATCGGAGCCGCCCAGGATGGCGATCTCCACGCGGCGGTTGCGCTTGTTGCCCTTGTGCCCCGGGGCGTTGGCCTCGCGGGGGTGGTGCTCCCCGAAGCCCGCGAACGAGAGCGCATCCGCGGAGACGCCCGCCTGCTCGAGGAAGAGCAGGACGTTCAGGGCGCGGGCCCCGGACAGGTGCCAGTTGGTCGGGTAGACGTCCTTGTTCACGACCACGGGCTGGTCGTCCGTGTGGCCGTTCACCCGCAGGTGGCGGCCCTTGGCGACCTCCCCCTTGAGGCCTTCCGCGAGCTGGCGGAGGATACGCTCCCCCTCCTTGCGGATCTCGGCCTTTCCGGACTCGAACAGACAGCCGTCCTTGATGGTGAGGATGCCGCTGGCGGCATTGAACTCCACGTCGCCCCCGGGCCCGACCACCTTGATGTTCTTGTCCACGAACTCCTTCATCTTGTCCGAGAGGTTGTTGAAGGCGGCCTGGGTCACGGCCAGCTTCTCGCCCTGGGCCTGGGCCTGGACCTCGGCCTGGTTTCGCATCAGCTTGAGGGTGTCGACCGCGACCTTGAGGCGGTCGTTCTCGACCTTCAGGCCCTCGTTGGCCTGCTGGAGCATGTCGTTCTGATCCAGGATGGTGCGGTACCGGTCGTCGGGGATGCACCCGCAGGCAAGCACCGAGGACAGGGACAGCAGGCTCCAGAAGGACATGCGGTTCACAAGAGGCTCCTTGGGTTTATTTCAGCATCCACGCCAGGTAACCGGGCACATGATCCTGCAGGAAGCCCCAGAGGGCGATCCCCACGAACACCAGGACCATGGAGGTCAGGACGGTCATCGCGGCAAAGAAGGGGCTCCCCTGGGGCCGGGCTTCCAGGACATGGACCCGGGCTTCGAGGCCATCCCCGGCGCCGTCGGCGGCATCCCCGAGATCCCCCATCTCCCCTTCGCCGCCCTCTTCCATGCCTTCCATCGCCTGGGTCGCCCCGGGCTCGACCTCGAGGTTGACGGTCTTGGCCTCCTCGCCTTCCCCTTCCAGCGGGATCTCCCCGCCGGAGACCATGTCGTCGGACAGGCTGAACTCCTCGGTGGCCTCGGAGCCGGAGGAGAGTTCCACGGTGGTGGGGTCGGAGCCCCCGATGTCCAAGGGCTCGGCGGGCGTGGCGGTGGCGGGCTCGGCCTGGACGGTGTCGAGGTCGTCCAGCGTGATCTCCGCGTTGGTGGTCTCGGCGACCTCCTCGATGGCCTCCAGGGTGGGCTCCTCGACGGCGACCGCCTCGGCAACGACTTCCCCCTCGTCGGTCGGCAGGGTGATGGTCTCCTCCGACTGGCGGCGGGACTTGAAACGATCCAGGTCGGTGCGGCGGATCTTGAAGGTGCCGCCGTCCATGAGGGCGCTCAGCTCCCGCTTGGCGATGACCTGCTTCAGGGCCTCGGGGGCCATGCCCAGTTCCTGGGCCGCCTTCACCATGGTCACGAATTCTTCTGGCATGCGTCCTCTCCCTCTACCGGAAGGAGAGTGTATTGGGCCGGGCGCCGGACACCAGGATTTTCTTGGCCGGGATCACTTGTTCTCCTTCTCGGCTTCCTTCTTCTCCTTCTCCTGCCTCTCCACCTCGGCCTTGATCTCCTTCATGCTCATGTATTTCGGGAAGTCCGCGGAGGTCGTCGCATGGAGCTTCTTGTCGTAGATCTCGAGCCGGTCGTCGTAGTCCCACTTCCGGGCGGAGACGAAATTCAGGCGCCCGGACTGGATCTGGTAGGCCAGGATCTTCTTGTTCGCCTCGTCCACCAGGTAGAAGTACCCCGTGAAATAGATCGAGGTGAAGAGCGCCGGCTCCTTGCCCCCGGCGGTCCACTCGGTGATGCCCTGCTGGTTGATCAAGACGACCGTGTCGGACTTCTTGAGGGGGGACTTGTCCCCGGCGAGCCAGGTATCCACGTCGAACTTCTTGCCCTTATGGGTCTTGTCGAACTCCTCCTTCTCCTTCTTGTACTCCGGGTGCTTCTCGAGCGAGCGCCGGACCTGGGCGGTGGTCAGGAACTCCCGCTGGGGCTCCATCTCGTCCAGGACGAGGTCGTAGGTGTAGTCCCGGATGGAATTGAGCATGAGGGCCCCCTCGAGCGGGGCGGACATCCGGAACACCAGGATCTTGCGCGTCTCGGGATTCACCCGGACGACGTAGAGCACCTGCTCGGTCGCGCCCCCTCCGCTGGAGGCGGGGCTTCCGCTGGGCGGCGGCGGGGTGACCGGCGGCGGGACCGGCGGATCCGCCAGCACCGTCACGGCGAGCCCGAACACCACGGGAACCAGGATGCCCAAGGGTCGAATCCGCATGGCCAGCCTCCTTTTCTTCCTAAGCGCCTGCTCCATCGAGGATAACGACCACCGACCCGGGAGTCAAACCGCTTCCGCCGCCACGGCCTACTTGCCCGCTTTCCTCTTTTCCTGGCTGAGCACCAGCGCCTTGATCTCTTCCACGCTCATCGGGGCGTGATCCTTGGAGTCCGGGAACTTCAGGCGCTCATCCCATTCCAGCTTGCGGACCGCGGTGAGGATCAGGAGCTTGGCGTCCGTGATCTGGTAGGCGAGGAGCTTCTTGTTCGCCTCGTCCA
>JAHFOU010000218.1 GCA_023261525.1 Planctomycetota bacterium
ATTTTAAATATTCCCACTCGATCTTGTGACGCTCAATGGAAGCGGGGCTTCCGGCAATCACACTACTAACCATCCAAGCGCTGTCTTTCCCTTGCAGAATCAGATCTCGTAGCTTCTCGCTACGCTTTGAAGACACGAATACGTGGTACTTGCCGATGGAACAGTACGGCATTTAGCTTCACCGCGGCTTGAGGAAGTACTCCATCATCTCGTGCCCGGCCTCGAAGTGGAGGTCCGCCCGCTCCGCCGAGGCCTCGTCGTAGGCCAGGCCCTCGCGCACCGGCGCGAAGCCCGGCCCCCAGAGGGCCACCGGCACCGCCCCGGGCAGGTGGGCGCGGGCCTCGGTGCCGCTCACGTGATCCGTGACCAGGGCCATGCGCCAGCCGGCCTTGGACGCCGCCGCCAGCAGGGGACCGATCACCTCCGCGTCCAGGCGCTCCAGGGCCTTGACCTTGGCCTGGGGGTCCCCCGCGTGGGAGGCCTCGTCGGGCGCCTCCACATGGACCACGGCCAGGTCATGGGTTTCCAGAGCCTTCAGGGCCGCCTGGGCCTTGCCCGCCAGGTCCGTCTCCGCGTCCCCGGTGGCGCCGGGGACCTCCAGCACGGTCATGCCCGCCAGGCGGGCGATGCCCTTGGGCAGGTCCACCCCGGCCGCCAGGGCGGCCTTGCGCGGGAAGGGCTTGAGCGAGGCCGGCACGCCGGGGGCCCAGAGCCAGACGAAGTTGGCGGGGCTCTCGCCGAGGTCGCGGCGGACCTCGTTCACCTCATGGGCCTCCAGCAGGGCGTGGGCCCTTTCCATCACGGCCCTCAGGCGCTCGGCCCCCGCGCCCTGGGGCCAGACGGATTCCAGGGGCTGGCCCAGGGCCCGGGAGGGGGACTGGCAGCGCACGGAGGCCAGGTCCGTGGCCGAGACCAGGAGGGCGCGGTAGCCGACGCCGGGGACGAAGCGGAGCTCGGGCTCGGCCAGGCCCTCGTTCAGGGCCTCGCAGAGGGCCTCGGCCTCCTCCCGCCTCACGCCGCCGGCGCTGGCGTCCAGGAGCCGGCCTTCGGAGAGCGTGCAGAAGTTGGCGCGCAGCACCGTCTCGCCCGAGGCCAGGGTGATGCCGCGTCCGGCGGCCTCGAGGGAGGCCCGCCCCGGGGCGCGGACGGAGACATCGTAGCCCAGGATGGAGAGGATGCCCAGGTCGCTGCCGGGCTCCATCCCCTCGGGGATGAAGCAGGCCCGGCCCAGGCGGCCCTCGGCGGCCAGGCGGTCCGCGTTCGGCATGCGGGCGGCGGCCAGCGGGGTGCGGCCCTCCAGGGCGGAAAGGGGAAGGTCAGCCATCCCGTCCCCGATGACAAGGAGGTGCTTCATCCCTTCGTGCGGCCGGCGCGGCGGGTCGAGGGCGTCTCGAGCTGCCACTTCAGGGCCCCGCCCACCAGGGTGGCCACGGCCCGCCCGGTGAGCTTCCAGCCATGGAAGGGGCAGTTGCGGCTGCGCGAGACGAAGCGCTCGCGGTCCACGGTCCAGGTCAGGGCCGGATCGATGAGGACGACGTCGGCGTCGGCCCCGACCGCCAGGGTGCCCTTGGCCAGGCCCACGACCCTCGCGGCGTTCACCGTCATGCGGGCCAGGAGATCGCTCCAGGACATGCCGCGCTTGCCGACCAGCTCGGTGGCGACCACCCCCAGCAGGGTCTCCATCCCGATCACCCCGTTCGGGGCGGAGGGGAACTCCAGCTCCTTCTCCTCGGCGCTGTGGGGGGCATGGTCGGTGGCGATGGCGTCGATGGTCCCGTCGATCAGGCCGGCCACGCAGGCCTCCACGTCCTGGCGGGTCCTCAGCGGCGGGTTCATCTTGTAGGCGGTGTCGAAGCTCCTCACCGACTCCTCGGTCAGGGTCAGGTGGTGGGGCGTGACCTCGCAGGTGACATGGACGCCCCGGGCCTTGGCCTCGCGCACCAGGGCCACGGAGCCGGCCGTGGAGACGTGGGCCACGTGGAGGTGGCCGCCGGCCATCTCGGCCAGGCGGATGTCCCGGCCCACGGCGATCTCCTCGGAGGCGGCGGGCACCCCGGGGAGGCCCAGGGCCATGGAGACCGCGCCCTCGTTCATCACCCCCCCGGCCGAGAGGTCGTGGTCCTCGGCGTGGGTGATGATGGGCCGGCCGAACATGGCGGCGTATTCCAGGGCACGGCGCATGACCTCGGCGCTCTGGACGGGGTCCCCGTCGTCGCTGAAGGCCACGGCCCCGGCCTTGGCGATCTGCCCGATCTCGGCCAGCTCCTTGCCCTCACGGCGCTTGGTGACAGCGCCGACCGGGAAGATGTTGGCCATCCCCGCCCGGGCGCCCTGGAGGAGGACGTACTCGGTGGAGGCCTCGTTGTCGCAGGGGGGCCGGGTGTTGGCCATGCAAACGACGGAGGTGATGCCCCCCGCCACGGCGGCCGCGGCCCCGGAGGCGATGGTCTCCTCCTGCTCGTCGCCGGGCTCGCGGAGGTGGACGTGGAGGTCGATCAGGCCCGGAGCCACGATCAGGCCCTTGGCGCCCAAGACCTTGGCCTTGCCGGGCTTGGCGACCTTGCCGACGGCGCGGATCTTCCCGTCGACGATCAGGACGTCGGCGACCTTGTCGAACCCGGAGGCCGGATCGACCACCCGCCCGCCCTTGATGAGGATGCGCCCTTCCATCGACCGGGCATTCTAGGGCATGGGCCGGGAGGGTTTCCAGGACGACGGGGAAGGGGGCGCTTATTCCCCGCCCATGACCCCGGCCATGGATTCCATCGCGTTGAAGCCCATCTCCATCGCCGCGGCCTGCTCGTCCTGCTGCTTCCGGTAGGCGGCCAGCTGCTCCGGCGTGAGGAAGGGCTGGATCCGGCTTTGCAGGCGCTGATGCTGGGCCCGCGTGGAGGCCAGGCTCTTCGCGCTCTCCGCCTTCATGTCCCCCATGAAGAATGCCCGGATGTTCCGGATGTCCTCGGCGGTCTTCCGCTCGAAATGGGGCGTATCGTGGATGGGACAGGGGTCCTTCTGGGTCCTCAGCTCGTCCAGCAGGCAGGCGCGGACCTGGTCCCGGATCCCGTCCGGGAGGGCAAGGGGTGCCAGGCTCGCATCCACCTGCCTCGCCCGGACCCGCTGGGGGATCTCGGTCTCCAGGCGGGAGATCTGGGCGGGCGTCAGGTAGCGCCCCAGATCGGCCTGGGACCTGGCCAGGCCCTCGTCCTGGCGCTTCAGGATGTCCTCCTCCGTGAGCCGCTCGTCCAGGCACAGCGTGTTCAGCTTCCCTTCGGCCAGGACCCGGTCGATCAGCAGGTCCTCGACCGCGGAACGGGCCTCGGCCCCCAGGTTGCATTCGTCGAGGAGGTCGTAATACAGCGTCAGCATCTGGGGCTTCATGCCATGCCTCGCCTGCTCCTGCATCTCGGGGGTGTCCATCATCCTGGCCGTCCTTTCCATCATCCGCGCAAAGGCATTCTTCTTCCCGGGCTTCTCCGGCGCCGGGGCCGGGGCCACGGCCTTCGGGGCTTCCGCGACCGCGTGGACGGCCGGGAGGGCCTGTACCTGAATCTCCGGCGCCGGCCGCCTCACACGCTCTTCGAGCCGGTCGGCCGCCTTCCGTTCCGCCTCCTGCTGGGCGACGACCCGGGCCTCCCGGAGGGAGACGTCCCGGCGGTGCAGCACGCCGATCACGACACCGACCGCCGTCAGGCCCGCCAGGATTCCCAGCCACCAGGGATTGCGCATCATCGTCTCATCTCCTTATTCCGAAGGGGGATTGTGGGGTTCAACGGGTCGAGGCCTTCAGCAGATCCACGACCTCCTGGTGGGAACGGATCAGCCACCCGTTCTGCAGGAGGAACTGTTTCACGTGGCGCTCCAGCTCGCGGTGCCGGCGGGCCTCGTCCATCTTGGGCAGGTTCCTGGCGACGAAGGTCCCGCGTCCGACGTGTCCGGTCACGAGACCCTCCTGCTCCAGGCTCAGGTAGGCCCTGGCCACCGTCAGGGGGTTGATGGAGAGCTGGGCGGCCAGCTCGCGCACGGAAGGCAACTTCTCCTCCGGGGAGACCTGGCGGGTCCAGATCGCCTTGCGGAACGAGGCCGACACCTGCTCATGCACCGGGACCGGGGACTGGGGGTCGACATCCGTCCGGATGTTCATGCCGCACCGATCCGCGGCGGCACCTGCAGGACGTCGAACTCCTCGGGAAGCATGCCCGTGACGGCATAGGAATAAAGGACGCCCCGGTAGATGCTGTTCAGGCTGCTGGAGACGATCAGGAACAGCACGGTGACCAGGCATGCGGCCAGGGCGGCATACAGGAAGATCCCGAACCCCTGATGCAGGACGCCGGCGGCCACGCCGACGACCAGGCCGATGACCGCCAGGGACGCCAGCCAGAGGAGGAACAGGAAGCTGCCCACGGTCCCCCTGAAGACGAACTGCTCCCCCCAGGTCCCCTGGAAGAGCCTGGCTGAGCGCTTGAGGCTGGCCACCGGGCCCAGTCCCTCGAAGGCGATC
>JAHFOU010000219.1 GCA_023261525.1 Planctomycetota bacterium
GCGTCCAGAACGAGAGCCGGTGCGCCCCGTATTCGCAGACCACCAGCCGGCCCGCACGGTCGAATCCCAGGTCATGCGGATAGGAGAGCTTTCCCGTGGCGATCCCGGGCTCCCCGAAGCTGCGCAGGAGCTTGCCGTCCGGGGAGAAGACCTGGATGCGATGGTTGGCCGAGTCGGCCAGGTACAGGTTCCCGTCCGGGCCCTGGGTCAGTCCCTGGGGCCGCATGAACTGCCCCGGTCCGGATCCGGGGCCGCCGAACCCGCCGAGGAACTTCCCGGCCGGGAGCTCGAAGAACTGGACCCGGTCGTCGCCCCCGTATTCCGAGAGGGCCAGGCGCCCGTCGGCCAGGACCTCCAGGGCCAGGGGATAGTGCATCTGGCCGGGCTGGCGGCCCTCCTGGCCGAACTTCCCCAGCAGGGTCCCGTCCGAAGCATAGTGCAGGACCTGGCCATAATGGGTATCGGCCACCCAGAGCGTCCCGTCCTTGCCCAGGGTCAGACGCTCGGGACGGCCCTGGCGGACGTCCGGCAGGCGCCAGAGCCTCAGGAACTTCCCGGTGGCGATCTCGAAGACCTGGACGCGGTCCGAGAGGTCCAGGACATAGCAGATCCCCTTGCCGTCCGGCAGGACGCAGCGCGGGGTGTTGAGCTGGCCGTCACCCAGGCCCTGGACGCCGAAGGAGGCAAGGACATAGGCCGGAGGCCCAGAAGGCAGGGCCGGAAGCACCGGCCGGAAAAACAGCCATCCACCCAACACGGCCAGGGCCAGGAGGACGGCCAGGGGCTTCATCCCCCACCGCCCAGGAAACCCGAGACCGCGGCCGAGGCCGGACGGTCCATCAGGTCGTCGCGGGTGCCTGACTGGACCACCTGCCCATCCATCAGCACCACGATGCGATCCGAAACCCTCAGCGCCTCATCCTGCTGATGGGTGACGTAGAGGACGGTGAGATTCTCCTCGCGGCGGGCCTTCAGGACCTCCTCCAGCAGGGCCTCGCGTGCCGGGCGGTCCAGGGCCGAGGCCGGCTCGTCCAGGAGGAGGACGGGCTTGCCCATCCCCCAGGCCCTCGCCAGGGCAAGGCGCTGGCGCTCCCCTCCGGAAAGCTGGTCCGGCGTGCGGGCTTCCATCCCCCTCAGGCCCCAGCGGGCCAGGGCCTCGGCCGCGCGGGCCCGGCGCTGGGGACGCGTCAGGCCGGCCCCCGAGAGGGCCAACAGGAGGTTGCCCTCGACGCTGAGGTGGGGCCAGAGAGCCAGGTCCTGGAAGACCATGGAGACCCCGCGACGATGCGGGGGAATGCCGGAGAGATCCCGGGCGTCGATGCTGACGGTGCCCGACGCCGGCCTCTCGAATCCCGCGATCGTCCTCAGAAGGGTGGTCTTGCCCGCGCCCGAGGGCCCGAGGAGGGAGACGAAGGCGCCCTTCTGGACCTGGAGGTCGCAGCGGGAGAGGGCGGCCTTGGCCCCTTTGAGCACGGTGACGGAAAAGAGGGAGATCATGCCCGGATCTTCCGGGAGATCCCGAATCCGAGCAGGAGAACGAAGGTCATGCCCATGAGCGCCGTCGCGGCGACCGCCGCATCGGCGCCGTAGTGTATCAGGGAGAACAGGCGCACGGCCAAGGTCTGGACCCCAGGCGGGGAGACCAGGGCGCTGGCCCCCAGCTCCCCGGCGGCGATGACGGCCGCCGCCAGGGCTCCCGCCACCAGACTCCCCGCGCACAGGGGACCTGCCAGCGACATTGCTCGACGCCAACGCGGGATCCCGCAGAGGCGGGCGGCCTCGTCGTACGAAGCCGGCAGGGAGGCCAGGGAGCGTCGGGCCAGAAGCAGGGCCGGAGCCAGGGAACGCGCGAGGAGCGCGATCAGGAGAACGGCCGGGGAGGCGTAGAGGGCCCCCCGCCAACCCTCGGCATTGAACAGGCGGATCAGCCCCGCCCCCACCAGGGTCCCCGGAGCGGCGAAAAGGAGGACGGCGCCCAGGGCCGCCGCACCGGAGAGACGGGGCAGGAGTACGCAGACGGCGAACCCCAGGCCCGCGGCCCCCAGGCCCGTCGCCACGGCCAGCAGGAGGGTGGTCACCCCCTCCCGACCCAGCAGGGCCAGAGCCTTCGTGAACCCTCCTCCCTGAAGTGCCCAGCCCGCCAATCCCCAAGCCGGGATCAGCAGGGAGCCCAAGGCCAAGACCCAGGCGACAGCATAGGCCGTCCGGGAGATCCCCTCCAGACCCTTGGCCCCCCTGTCCGATGCGGGAGAGGCGAGGCCCCGCCACCCTCCCCGGCAGAGCCAGGCGAGCAGGAAGGCCAAGGCCATCATCGGCAGGGAGGCTCCCAGCGCCGCCGAGGCGCGGAAGGTCGAGGAGAATCGGGCATGCACGGCCTCGGCGCCGACGGGCACCGAGAGGGAGCCCGGCACACCCAGATCCCCGAGCATGAGGATGGCGACGCCCACCGCAGCGGCGGCCAGGGCCGGCAGGGCCTTGGGCAGGACGACCCCGAGCGCCACGCGCCAGGACGGAAGCGCCAGGAGGGCGGCCTCCTCCTCGGCCGCCTCGCCACAGGAGAGGGCTCCCCAGACGCCCAGGGCCAGCAGGGGCCAGAAACAGAGCGTCCAGGCCAGGGCCACCCCGGCGGGGGAATACAACCACGGGAGAGGGAGAAGGCCCTGGGTACCGAAGGCCGCGATCCAGCCGATGGCGGAGAGCGAGGTGGGCAGGACGGCCAGGGCCAGGACCAGGCCGAGCAGAAGGCCACCTCGACGGCGGGCCAGGGCCCAACCGGCCGGAAGGGCCAGGACCAGGGCACCCAGGGTGGAGGCGAGGGCGAGTAGCCCCGTCCTCATCCAGAGCGGTCCGGCGTCCAGGGCTTCGGTCCAGAGGGTCATCCTGCTATCCTGGGCTCCCGCACCATTCCCCGAAGGAGATCCCCATGAGCGACGCCAGCATCCAGGTCACGACCAACGGCCCCTTCCGCGTCAGCGGGAGCTTCCAGCTCACCGATGCCGCCGGCACCGCCTTCGGCCTCGGCGGACGCACTGTCGTCAGCCTCTGCCGCTGCGGGCAGTCCAAGAACCGCCCCTTCTGCGACGGGGCCCACAACATGGCCGGCTTCAAGTCCGACGACAAGGCCCGCGACCTCCCGCCTAAGGCCTGAGCGCATCATAGAAGGCCTGGGCCGCCTCCTCCCCCTCGGCGCCCAGGGTCTCCCAGTCTGCCGGCACGGCCTTGGGGCGCGTCAGCTCGGCCGGGACCGGGACCTCCGGCCTCAGCGGAGGCTGGCGGGCCGGCGGTCTCGCCATCAGGCCTTCCACCTCCTTGGACAGCAGGAAGTCCATCAGGAGACGGCCGGCGCTGGGATGCGGAGCCCCCTTGAGGAGGGCCGCCGCGTTCGGGAAGACCAGGGTGGCGGGCTCGGGCGTGACCACGGCCACGGGCATGCCCCGGTCCAGGGCCGCCCAGGCATCGTCCGTATCCAGGATCCCCACGGCCATCTCCCCCCGCTCCACCAGCTCCCTCACCATGGCGTTGCCGGCGCAGAGTCGGCCCCCGTTCGCCTTGAGCCCGCGCGCGAAAGCCAAGGTCCTCTCCCGCCCCCAGGACGCCATTAGCGCGGCGGCATGGGCGCTGGCGGTGCCGAAACGCGGATCCGCCAGGCCGATCTTCCCCTTCCAGCGGGGATCCAGGAGATCCTCCAGCCGGCGGGGCAGGGGCCTGTCCCCCGCGGCCTTGGGGTTCACCAGGAAGACCCGGGCCCGCGAGGAGAAGGCCGTCCAGTCCTTGAAGCGCGGCAGGCCCGCCGCCTCCGGCGAGGCGTAGGGTTCCAGGACGCCCTCCCGCGAGAGGCGGGCCATGCGGACGGGCTCGGAGGCCCAGAAGACGTCGGCCCTGGGCCTCGTCCTCTCCTGGAGGATGCGCAGGGCCAGGCCCGCGGTCTTGTTGGCCTCGGTGTCGTAGACCGCCAGGACCTTCATCCCGGTGCGGTGCTCGAACAGCTGGAGGATGGGCTCGGCCAGCTCCTGGTCGGCCGAGACGTAGGCCACGACCTCGGCGCGCTCGGGCCTGGCGAAGGCGCGCCAGGCGAGGAAGGCGGCGGCCAGCAGAAGGAAGATGAGGGCCGGCGGGAGAAGCCAGCGGAGTCGGTTCACGGCGCCTTGGGCTTCAGCGAATCGAAGTACTTGCGGACCTGCTCGCGCTGGCCCACGGGGATGGGCTCCTTCTCCAGGGCCTCCGCGTTCTCATGCTCGTACTGGCCGAGCATCTCGACGTACTTCACCTCGGAGGGGCCCTTGGGCGGCACGCCCTTCACGAAAAAGCTCCCGACGATGTCCCCTTCGCCCTGCTTGCCCTTCAGCTTGGTCCGGTCGAAGCCGATGCCCTCGGCCACCCCTTCGGGCCGGGGCCCGGTGCCCTGACCTCCGTTCATCCCCTGACCGCCCGGTACCTGGCCCATCTGGCCTTCCCCCTGTCCTTCCCCTTGTCCCTTCCCCTCCTCCATCTCCTTG
>JAHFOU010000220.1 GCA_023261525.1 Planctomycetota bacterium
TTTCAACTCCGCCGACCTCCTGGCGCGGGTGGGCAAGCTCCTGGACGCCCAGCCCGACAAGCAGGAGGACGATGCCTCCAAGCGCTTCCGGATCTGAGGTCCGTCCTCCGGTCCGGCGCCGCGAGGCCCTGCTCCTGGCCCTCCTCCTGGCCGCCGCCCTGGGCTGGCGGCTCCTGCATTTCGTCGGGGTGAACGGGGGCGACGACCCCGCCTATTCCGAGGCGGCCCTGATCCCCCTGCCTTCCCTGCTGAGGGACCTGGTCTGGGGGGGGCCCGTGCCCTTCCGGGTGGGCCTCCTGCGCCCGACCACCCTCGCCTACCTCCTCTGGGGGCCCTGCGAGGGGGCCGCCGCCGTCTATCCCCTGCTCTGCGCGACCGGGAGCGTCTTCCTGGCCTGGTGGCTGGGGCGTAGGATCTCGGGGCCGGCCGCGGGCTGGCTGGCGGGGGGGATCGTGGCCCTCTGTCCCCATGCCGCCGGCTGGTCCAGCGTGCTGTCCCCGGACATCCCCATGGGTTTCTGGCTCTCCTGCGCGGCCGTCCTGCTCTGGGAGGGCGGAGGGATGCCCCTGCTCCTGGCCTCCGGATTCTGCTTCGGGCTGGGCGTGGCCACCCGGGAGAGCGCCTTCGGGCTCCTGCCCCTGGTCCTGGGGGCGGCCTGGTTCCGGGGGCGGAGCCTGCCGGGGATCCTGGCCTTTGCCGCGGCCGTCCTGACCGGGATGTGCGCCTGGACCGGGGACGCCCGGGTCCCTTCGGGGATCTGGCAGTACCTGAGCGGACCCTACCTCGCCCGCAACGCCGACAATCCGGGCGACCTCGCCGCGCATCTGGCCTCCGCGGGGCAGATCCACGGCTGGCCCCGGGTCTGGGACGCCGTCCGGATGATCCTGCCGGGGGACTACCGCTTCCAGGCCTTCGGGGGCATCGCGGTCCTGGGCCTGGCCGCCGGCCTGGGGGCGCTCTGCCTGCGCCGGCCCTCGGCTTGGCTGGGCGCCTGGGCGCTCGGCTATGGCCTGGTCATCCTGCTCGGGGCCTCGCCGAGATCTCCGGGCATGCCCCTCATCCCGGTCCAGCCGAGGTACCTGGAGCCCATCCTCGTTCCCCTGGCCGTGCTTTGCGCCATCGCCCTCCTGCGGTTGCCGGGAAGGCTTCTGTGGGGAGCCCTTCCGCTTTGGGGGCTGTACCTGGCCTATGGCGGCTGGCTCTGCGGCCTCCAGGACCGCAGCACCGCCCGTCCCCTGAGGCCGGCGGCGGCCTGGATCCGACGGCACCCCCAGGAGGGGACCGTCTACGCCCGTCCGCAGGAGGCTGCCATCCTGGGCGTCCTGCTGGGGCATCCGGCCGGCCCCCGTCTGCTCGCAGCCTCGCGCCCTTCGGAGGGAGAGGTGGTTCAGCGCTGGCAGGTGCCGGAAGAGGCCGGGCCCCGCATCCTGCTGGGACGTCTGCTCGGGAAGCCGGTCCCGCCGCCGGAGCGGGACGTGGTCCTGGTCCGCCAGGGTCCCGGGGCCCTCTACTTGAAGACCAGGTAGTCCTCGATCGCCAGGACGTCCAGCCCGCAGCCGAAGAAGGTCGAGATCGCGTCGAAGGGCGTGCAGACGATGGGCTGGCCGGCCACGTTGAACGAGGTGTTCAACACACAGGGCACGCCCGTCTTCTTGCCAAAGGCTTCGATCAGCCCATGGTAGCGGGGGTTCGCGGCCTTCTCCACGGTCTGGACCCGGATGGTCTTGTCCACATGGGCGGCGGCGGGGAGTTTCTCGATGGAACCGTCCTTGCCGCGGAAGGCCAGGATCATGAACGGCGAAGGATGGGGCTTGTCCACGAAGGGGGAGAAGGACTCGGCGAGGAAGGAAGGGGCGAAGGGCCGCCAGGACTCGCGGTTCTTCACGCGGTTGTTCACCCGGTCCTTCGTCTCGATCTTGCGGGGGTCGGCCAGGATGGAGCGTCCGCCGAGGGCCCGCGGGCCGATCTCCATGCGCCCCTGGAACCAGCCGACCACCTTGCCGTCGGCCAGGAGCTCGGCCGTGTCGGCGGCGATGTCGGAGGACTTGCGGAAGTTCCGGACCAGGCCCTTCTGGAGGGCGATCTCGACCTGTTCGGAGCGGAAGGCCGGGCCCCAGTAGGCGTGGTCCATGGTGAAGGCCGGACGCTGGCGGGTGATCTCCTCATGGACCGAGAAGGCGGCGCCCAGGGCCGTGGAGGCGTCGTGGGCCGCGGGCTGGACGAAGATGCGGTCCACGAAGGGTTCCATCAGGACCTTCCCGTTCGTGGAGCAGTTCAGCGCGCAGCCCCCGCCCATGGACACGTTGCGGATCCCGGTCTTGGCATGCAGCCATTTGGCCATCTGGATGACCGCCGTCTCGAAGTTCCACTGCAGGGTGGCGGCCAGGTCCTTGTGGGACTGCTCCAGGGGGGCCTTGGCGTCGCGGACGGGGAGGCCGGCGAGGTGCTTCTTCATCCCTTCCCGGTCGATCACGGGGATCTCGGAGGCGAAATCGATGAAGGGGAAGGCGCCCTGGGGGGTGCCGAACGCCGCCAGGCCCATGACCTTGCCCTCGTCGGAGTGGGGGCGGAAGCCCAGGACCCGGGTGAACTGCCCGTAGAGGACGCCCCAGGAGGAGTCGTTGGGGACCCGGTGGAGCTCCTCCAGATCCTTCCCGCGCCCGATTCCGAGCAGGCCCGAGTCGTAGCCGCCCGAGGCGTCCAGGGAGATCACGGTGGACTCCTGGAATCCGGAGGCGAAATAGGCCGCCAGGGCGTGGGCCCGGTGGTGGTTCACGAGCCGGGTCCGCTTGCCGTCCACCTTGAAGGGGAGCTGGTTGAGGTAGTGCTTGCCGACGTTGTAGCGCTTGAAGTCGAAGTTGGGCAGCCAGGTGGCGCCCTGGTCCCAGCCGATGCCGATGGCGTCCACGCGGTCCAGGGCGATGCCGGCCTCGGCCAGGCAGTACTGGATGGCCTGGAGGGGGGCGACCCGGGGCGAATGCTTGAAGCGGTTGAAGCGCTCCTCCTCGACCATGGCCACGAGCTGGCCGTCCTTGAGGAGGCAGGCCGCGTTGTTCCAGGAGATGGGGTGGGTGACCCCCAGCACATAGAAGGGCTTGGACATGGGCGGGGGAGGATACTAGAATGCCGGCGCCGATGCAACCTGAGACGAGTCCTGGAGTTACGTGCTAAAGCGTCATAACCAGCTTTTCGTGGCCGCCTTGATGGGGGGAGACCTCCTGCTGACGGGCCTGGTCTGGCTGGCGGCCTACCACCTGCGCTTCCAGGTTCCCGCCGTCCGGGACCTCTTCGTCGTCACCTTCCACGCCAAGAACCTCGTCCCCTTCTTCTCGAACTACCTCCAGGCCCTGCCGGTGGTCCTCCTGGTCTCGGCCTTCTGCTTCCAGGGCGTCGGGCTGTACCTGCCCCGGCGGGAAGGGCGCCTGACCTCGGAAGTCATCGACGTCTGCAAGGGCGCCGGCCTTTCGGTCCTGGTCCTCGCGGCCGTCTCGGTCTTCTACCGCGAGTTCGAGAGCTCCCGCTCCTTCGTGGCCTTCTACCTGGTCAGCCTCTGCGCCGCCCTCTCGGTCGGCCACCTGCTCCTGCGCATGGCCCTGCGCGAACTGCGCCACCGCGGGCGCAACCTCCGCCACGTCCTCATCGTAGGCGCGGGCCGCCTGGGCCAGGAGGTGCTGGAACGCATCGCCTCCAATCCCTGGATGGGCCTGAGGGCCGTGGGCTTCGCCGACGACAACCCCGAGCGCCGGGGGCAGGAGATCCGCGGGGTGCCGGTGATGGGGACCCTGGCCGAGATCCCGGCCCTCATCGCCGCGGGACGCATCGACCAGGTGATCTGCGCCCTGCCCATGGAGGACCATCCCAAGCTCAAGGACGTCCTGGAGGACATGGCCCAGGAGGTGGTGGACGTCCGCATCGTGCCGGACCTCTTCCACTTCGCCTCGCTGAACCCCAGCGTGGGCGACCTGGACGGCCTGCCGATCCTGAGCCTGAGGGAAGGGCCCCTGCACGGCTGGAACAAGCTGGTCAAGCGCGGGACGGACGTGGCCTTCTCCATCCTGATCCTGCTCCTGCTGTCCCCGCTCCTGCTCCTGATCGCCGCCCTGGTGAAGCTCACGGCCCCGGGGCCGGTGCTCTTCCGCCAGCGCCGCATGAGCCTGGACGGGAAGGTCTTCGACATCCTGAAGTTCCGCACGATGAAGGTGGACGCGGAGAAGGACACGGGGCCGGTCTGGGCGAAGGCGAACGACGACCGGCGGACGCCCATCGGGACGTTTTTGCGCCGGACCAGCATGGACGAGCTTCCCCAGTTCTTCAACGTGCTGAGGGGGGACATGAGCATCGTGGGGCCGAGGCCGGAGCGGCCGGAGTTCATCGAATCCTTCCGGACGACGGTGCCGCGCTACATGCTCCGCCACAAGATCAAGGCGGGGATCACGGGCTGGGCCCAGGTGA
>JAHFOU010000221.1 GCA_023261525.1 Planctomycetota bacterium
GGACCCCGGGCTCGTGCCCGTCCGTGTCGATCTTGATGAAGTCCAGGCGGGTGATCTTGCGATCCCTGCAGAAGTCGTCCAGGGTCGTCGAGGGAACCCCTTCGGCAGGACGGGCGGTGCCCGAATGCACGGGGTGCAGCTGGCCCGAGCGGTCCCCATCCACCTTCCAGCTGGCGTAGGCCGTGATCCCGGGATCCGCCCGGGACTCTGAGGAGACGAAGGAATTGACCACCGTCACGCGGGCGGCCAGGTCCGGATTGAGCGAGAGGTTGCGCCTCAGCTTCCCCAGGCCGTACTGGGTGGGCTCGAAGGCATAGACATGCCCCTGGGGCACGGCGCTGGCGTAATGCAGGGCCATGATCCCGATGTTGGCACCGACGTCGAAGACCACGGCGTCCTGGGGAAGGTCCAGGTAGTCGCACCGGGAGACGTTGCGCTGAAAATTCCCCAGCAGGAAGAGCTGGAGGTCTATCCCCTCCGACAGGTCGACCTCGAAGAGGATGCCGTTGCGGCGGATCTGGCGCAGGCCCTTGCCGAAGAAGGGCACGACGGCCCGGTACAACCCCCTGCCAATACGGACCTTGATAGGGGAAATGGGCAGCGAATTGATGAGAAACGAACGGATCATCGGGCGGATTTGGGTATCATATTCCGTGATGTCAACCCCCGCAACCTTGGCTCCGGCCACCGTCCCCACGGTGCCGCCCCCCGTTGATTTCCGCCCCGCCGGCCGCCTGGCCGGATGGGCCACCCGGGCCCGTTTCCTCGGCCGCGTGGCCAAGGGTGTGGCGACCGGGAGCCTGTACAAGATCAATTTCGACGTCACGACCCACTGCAACAGCCGTTGCCTGAGTTGCAACGTCTGGAAGTACTACGACGAGCACCCCGAAGACCTCGGCCGGGAGCTGAACCTCGAGGAGATCGAGAAGGTCTTCTCCCTCCTTCCGCCCTCCGTCTCCTGGCTCAGCGTGACCGGCGGGGAGCCCTTCCTCCGCGAGGACTCGGAGCGCATCCTGCACGCCGCCTTCGACCGCATCCCCGGCCTGGGCCTGGTCAGCATCCCGACCAACGCCCTGGCCAAGGAACGCACCCTGCGCATCGTCAAGGGCCTGCTCTCCAGGCCCCACCCCCTGCTCATCCTGAGCGTCAGCCTGGACGGTCCCCGCGACGTGCACGACCGCGTGCGCGGCGTCCCGGGCGGCTATGACCGCAGCTGGGACACCTACCTCGCCCTGAGGGAGCTGGCGAAGAAGGACCGCAGCTTCGTCGTCTGCATCACCTCCACGGTCTCCAGCCTCAACGTCACCGAGGTGGCCCCCTTCCTGGAGGGCCTGGTCCTCGACGGGCATGCGCTGACCGTCACCATCGGGCACCAGGGCCCCCTCTACTACAACACCGCCGAGGAGGGCCTGGCCCCGACCAAGAACCACGCCGAGGTCGTCCGCATCGTGGAGAGGATCCTCTCCCTCAAGCCGATCCGGAACCCCAAGGACATGCTGGACCGGATCTACCTGGCCCGCGTCCCGGAGTACCTGGAGCGGAAAGGCAGCCAGAAGCAGATCATCCCCTGCGCGGCCGTGAAATCCTCGGTCACCATCAACCACTTCGGGGAGGTCCTGCCCTGCCTCATGTGGTCCCATCCCCTGGGCAACCTGAGGGATCACGGCTACCGCCTGGGCTCGGTGCTGGAGGCGGCCAAGGCCCGCGAGACCCGCCAACAGGTCATCGAGGAGAAGTGCCCCAACTGCTGGACGCCCTGCGAGGCCTACCAGAGCCTGATCGGCAAGATGATGGGCCGCGCGGGTGGCTGAGGGCGCCGCCCTCTTCCTGACCGCGGCGGTCGGCGGGGCGGGCCTGGGCTTCGCGGCAGCCCCGGACCACCCCCTCGCGGGCATGGCCCTGGGCGCCCTCGGGGCCCTCCTCCTGGCCGCCTGGGAGTCCAGGCTCCTGGGCCGCCCGAAGGGCCTGGGCTGGGCCTACCTGCCCGGGGCCCTGCTCTTCCTGACCACCCTGGTCTCCCGGCTTCCGGTCCCGGCGGCCATCGCGCGGGACTTCGACTTCCAGGCCCTGGCCGCGGCCCAGGCCCTCATCCCCCGCTACGCCTTCCTGCTCCTGGGCGTGACGGCATTGGCGCTCTCCTTCGCGATCCGGGCCTGGATCCTCCGCTGGGGCGGCGGCGAGTGGAAGCGGCCGGGGCGCTGGGTCTGGATCGGCGTGGCCCTGGCCGCCCCCCTCTTCGCCGTCCTGGCCGTCCTGGCCTGCCGCTCCTTCCACCGCTACGTGGACCTAGCCGCAGAGAACGAGGTCATCTGGCGCCTGGCCTTCCAGGGCAAGCCCTACTCCCTCCTGAACGCGAACCTGGAGGGGGGGCACACGGCGCCGAACTACTGGACCTACCACCTGGGCTTGATGTGGGCCCTGATCGCCCCACTCTACCGCCTCTGGCCAGGCCCCTACCTGCCCCTCGTCCTCCAGGCCTTCTTCGTCTGCTCGGCGGCCCTCCCCCTGTATGCCGTCCTGAAGGACCGCCTGGGGCCGACCCAGGCCGCGGGCCTGGCCCTGGCCTTCCTGATCTACCCGACGGTCCAGTACTCCATGTGCCGGGACCTCCACAGCCCGTCCTGGGCCGTGCCCTTCACCATCGGCCTCTGGTGGGCCCTGAGGGCCCGCCGCTGGGGACTCTCCCTCCTGCTCGCCGCCCTGGCCGTGAGCTGTCGCGAGGACGTGTCCATGGTCCTCTTCGGCATCGGGTTCGCGCTCTGCCTGGAGCGCGGCTGGCGCAAGACCGGCGCCCTCCTCCTGCTCCTCTCCGGCCTCCTCTTCGTCTTCCTGGTCCAGAAGCTCATGCCCTCGCTGGGGGGAAGCGCCGACTGGAGGAACTGGCGCTTCGCCTGGCTGGGCCACAGCAACGGGGAAATCCTGCACACCCTGCTGACGAGGCCCTTCTTCGTGGCCGCCCACCTCCTGGAGCCCTCCCGCCTCGTGAATGCGACGATCTTCCTCCTGCCCCTCTGCGCCCTGCCCCTGCTGGGGGGCCGCCGCACCCTCGTCGCCCTGCCCCTCTTCGGGGTGATCTTCCTGGTGGAGAACGTCGGGGCCTACTCCTTCGAGCAGTTCTACACCATGCCCTCCCTCCCTTTCCTGTTCCTGGGGGCGGCGGAAGGGCTCCTCCTCCTGGAACGCTGGGGAGGGCGCCGCCTGCGTGATGCCGCCTGGGTCGGGGTCCTGGCCTCGGCGCTCGCCTCGACGGTGGTCTTCGGCCCCTCACCCATCGGAATCACGTTCTGGGACAAGGAGTACGTGCTGGGGATCTATTCGGAACCCTACTACCACCGCTCCGTCTACGCCCAGACTGGGCACGCGGCGCGCGGACGGGCCCTCCTGGCGAGGATTCCCGACGACGCGGTGGTGAGCGCCCAGGCCTTCTTCCTGCCCCACCTGGCCCGCACCAAGCTGATGCTGAACGTCCCCAAGGTGGAGGGCGCGGACTACGTCCTGCTCGACGTCTCCCACCCCAACCGCTACGAATTCCATTCCCGCAGGGCCGAGTTCGACCCCTTCCTGGCCCGGCTACGGACGGATCCCGCCTGGACCTGCATCCATGACGAGGACGGCTACCTGCTGTTTCAGCGGGCGCGCGGCGCCAGGTAGTCCGGCGAGAGGGCCTGGGCCCTCCAGAGATCCGCGCTGAGCAGGGGGACCAGTTCAGGCAGGGGTTTCCCGGCCTCCAGCTCCCCGCGGACCTCCTTCCAGTCCACCCAGGGGGATCCGGCCTGCTCCAGGGCCGAGAGCATCTCCGCCAGGCGCCGCCCCCGGGCGGATCCCAGCCAGCCTCCAGGGGCCTCGACCCAGGGCGCCGGGGGAAGCGGAAGCCCCTTCGATTCCTTCGGGAAGCGCAGGACGGCCTCCACCAGCGGCCTCTGGAGGAAGGGCAGGGAGAGCTCCAGCCCATGGGCCGCCCCGGCACGGTCCTCTTCCTGGAGGACGGGCGCCAGGTTCCGTCTCAGGAAAGCCTCCCCGGACGGCACCGGCTCCTCTTCCCGTCCTGAAGCCAGAAGCTCCGGGGTCAGAAAACGCGGCTTGCGCCCTCCCCCGAGGCGGCCGAGAAGGGAGGAGATCGCCCCGGCCGGACGCAGCAGGATCTCCCGGGCACCCCGGGCGGATGCGCAGCTCTTCAGACCCGCTCCGGCTGCCGCCCGGAAGGCCAGCCAGCGGGCATAGAAGGCCTCCGAGGGAAAAGGCCCTTCCCGGTGCCAGAGGAGGTCGGGCAGGGCGTCGAAGAAGCCGTCGGCATCCGGAGGAACTGCGATCCCCGGCGCACCGGAGCAGGCCCGGCGGGCGGCCTCCCAGGCGGAGGCCGGAGCCTGGACTGCGGAAGGCGGACCGTCATAGGGACGCGGAGAGGCCGCGCGGGCCTTGACGGCCACCAGGTGCCCCGGCGGGACCTGGT
>JAHFOU010000011.1:0-3262 GCA_023261525.1 Planctomycetota bacterium
GCCCTGGACGCCACGGTCCAGGCCCAGGTGCTGGAGCTTCTCGCCCGCCTTGCCCGGGAGGAGGGCCTGTCGGTCCTCCTTGTCACCCATGACCTGGGCGTGGCGGCCATGGCGGACCGCATCGCGGTCATGTATGCCGGCCGCGTCGTCGAGGAGGGGCCGGCCGCCGCGGTCCTGGGCAGGCCGGGACATCCCTATACGCGGGGGCTGATGGGCTCCAGGCCGGCGGACCCCAAGGCTCCCTGGATCCCCATCCCCGGCCAGGTGCCGAGGCCGGGGGACTGGCCGGCGGGCTGTCCCTTCCATCCGCGCTGCACCCTGGCGGAGGCGCGTTGCCGCGGGGAGGTCCAGAGGCCCGTGGCGCTGGGCGAGGGACGCTGGGCGGCCTGCTGGAAGGCCCCGCTCAGCCCAGCAGGGGCCTGAGCAGGCGGCTCGCGCGCAGTTCCCGCACGCAGCGGCGGACGTCGGCCAGGGGAGGGCGCTTCACCCGGTAGCGCGCCATGAGGTCGCGGGCGATGACGGTTTCCGGTTGGCCGCGCAGCGTCCCTTCCAGCACCTCCAGGCCCGTGGCGTTCAGGCGGAAGGGCAGGGCGCCGCTTCCCATCAGGGCCTTGAGGCGGGCCAGGACCCCGGCGGCGGGGTCCTTTCCCGGGCGGCGCTCCGCGAGCACGCGCAGGAGGGTCTTGCGGGGCACGCCCGAGGCCAGCAGGGCCAGGAGGAGACGGTCGTCGTCGTCCCGTGTCCTCGTGAATCCCGGCTCCGACCGCAGATGACGCAGGGCTTCCAGCAGGGGGCCCCGCCAAGGCCTGAGCCTGGGGAGCCGGGGCAGGACGCGCTCCAGGCGGGCCAGATCCCCGGTGTCCTGCACGTAGTGATGGAGGGCGTGGATCGCCTCGCCCGGGGCGAGCCTTCCCAGGAGGGAGACCAGGGTGTCGTCCTCCAGGCGTCCCGTCTTCTGGAGGGTCCTCAGGATGCCCCGGCGCTTGATCCCCAGGTCGGTTTCGTCCCGGCGCTCCAACGCGAGGCCGGGCTCCAGGTAGGTGACCTGAAGCTCCCGGCGGGTGGTGCGCGCCACCAGGGACAACGTGGGCATGGAGAGGTGCCAGACGCTATGGGTCAGGGCGGTGGAGATCTCCTCCACCTGGCCGGGACGCAGAAGCCGGGCCTCCTTCAGGGCGAGGCTCCCCGAGCGGACCTCTCCCCGGGACGGCCCCCGGAAGCGGTATTCGGCCTGGAGGCTCAGGCCCTCGAGCAGGGTGAAGGCCCCGCGGAAGCCGTGGGAGTGGATGCCCGTCCGGGGGGAGCGCCAGAAGTACAGGTCCACCAGGAGGCCCTTCCTCCGGGCCAGGGTCACCGGAGGCTGGCCGAAACCCTCCTCCCGGGACAGCTGGCGGGGCAGGCGTCGGGCGGTCCAGAGGGCCTCGAGGCATTCGTCCAGCCGGAAGGACTCGTGGAGGCGGGTCTCGCGGAGGGCCTCGGCGGCCAGGCGGGGGAAGGCCGCGGGGGAGCGTCCGGCCCGCGCCCAGGTCCGGTCCAGGTGGTCGGCCAGGCGGCGGACCGAGGGGATCACGCGGGGTCGGCGGCGAAGCGGAGCATGCGCTTCAGCGCGTGGAGGCGGGAGCGGAAGTCGGTCGCGTCGGCAGCCATCAGGCGCCTGGGGCCCAGGGACTCCACGGCGAAGGCGCCCCAGACCGTCCCCGCCAGCACGCCGCGGCGCACGGCCCCGGGGCTGGCGTCCCCTCCGTTTTCGCTGGCCAGCACGCCCATCAACCCCCCGGCGAAACTGTCCCCGGCCCCGGTGGGGTCGCGGACCTCCTCCAGCGGATAGGCGGGCACGAAGGTGGTGCCGGCCGCGTCGTCCAGGAGGCAGCCGTGCTCGCCCTTCTTGATGATGACGAAGCGGGGGCCCTTCCGGCGGATGCGGCGGGCGGCCTTGAGGAGGTTGTGCTCGCCGGTGAGCTGGCGGGCCTCCTCATCGTTCAGGGTGATGCCGTCGCAGCGCCGGAACACGGCTTCCAGGGCCGGGCGCTTGTGCTCGATCCAGAGGTTCATGGAGTCGGCCACGACGATCTTGGGGCGGCGCATCTGGAGGAGGACGGAGATCTGGTGCTCGGGGTCGCCGTTGGCGAGGAAGACGCAGGGGGCGTCCTTCCAGGCCTCGGGGACCGCCGGGCCGTAGCCGTCGAAGATCCCGAGCTGGACGTCCAGGGTCTCGCGGGAGCTGAAGTCGGGGCTGTACCGCCCGGTCCAGCGGAAGGAGGTCTTGTCCTCGCGGCGCGCGATACCCTCGGTGCCGATCCCGCGGCGCTTCAGGGCCGTCAGGTGCCTTGCCGGGAAGTCCCCGCCCACGGCCGCCACGATGCCGACGCCGGCGGCGTGGGCCGCGGCCACGGCGAAATAGGAGGCCGAGCCGCCGAGCACCTCCGTCGCCTTGGACGTGGCCGTCAGGATGGTGTCCAGGGCCACGGTGCCGACGGTGACGATCTTCGGGGCGGGCATGGGGCCGGCGGAAGTATAGCGCCTACGGCCTCCAGGAGAGGATCCTGGGTCCCTGGACAGGCGTGTAGGTGAACGTGAGGTCGTCCAGGACCGGGGACTCCAGGAGCGGGGCCGAGGGCTTGTCCCAGGGCGCGGCGTTGTCCCCCAGGCGGGGACGGAGGTTCACCCCCACCTTGAACGTTCCTGAGGGCAGGTCGACCCCGACCGCGCTCCCCGGCTTCGTCAGGCGGGACGGCACGAGGGGATTCCCGGCGGCGTCCAGCAGGGTGACGGTGGCATCGGCGGTCTCCCCCACGGACGGGACGGCCCCGGTGCCGTACAGGATCTGGCTGGGATCGGTCCACTGTTCCGCGGGGACGCCGGGCGGGCGGACGGGCTCCCGGGGGAGGTTCAGGGTCCAGTCCACGCGCGTGAGCCGCACACCCTTCCCGAGCACGATGGGGCAGGAGGTGTACTCCGGCCTCGCCGGGACGAGGGCCTCGTCCTCCTTGCAGTAGCGTCCCGCGGGGAAGCGCGACGAGGCCAGGAGGGAGGACTGGTTCATGTCCGTCGTGCGTGTGAGGAAGGCCAGCTCGTCCATCGTGCCGTCGGCGGAGCTGAACCCGCGGAAGTTGGGTCCCCTCAGGCCGAGGTAGAAATAGGGGGGGCCGAAGCTGCCGTCCCCCCGGAAGCCGTCCGACGTCAGGGTGGCGCCGTCGGGGTTCCCGCCGTAGTCCATGGCGGTCGAGTCCGGGTACGACTTGTAGCTGTCGTTGTGGGGCGT
>JAHFOU010000011.1:3272-17489 GCA_023261525.1 Planctomycetota bacterium
GGTTCCACTGGAAGGTGAGGAGGTACCAGCGGTGGGCGTGCCAGAAGTTGGGCTGGCCGGAGACGGGCCCCCCGATGATGGGACCGAAGACGTGTCCGTATTCGTGGTTGTCGTCCGCGGAGCTGCGGGTGTTCTCCACGACGAATCCCCAGCTGCGGGTCTTCAGGTTCCCGCCGAGGGCGGCGGCACCCACGTTGAAGGCTTGGGACAGGTTGAGGGCGTTGAGGTCCGAGACCGGGTCCGTGGTGACGTGGCACAGGCTGAGCATCAGGGGCTGGACGCCGGACGTCTGCTCCCAGCCGTCGGGGAAGGGCTTGTACCAGAAGGAGCCGATCCCCTGCAGGCCGTCCCCGAGGTTGGCCTGGGACAGGTATCCCGGGGTCCGGTTGGACTCGCAATAGCATCCGTCCGGGTAGAGCATGTTCAGGAGGGCGGTGTTGAACATCACCCCGTTGCCCATCAGGGAGCCGGAGGGGCTTCCCTGCGCCGCGTCCAGGCGGCAGGTCGGGCTTCCCGCCGCCATCGTGGCGTCGTACGAGTTGTCCCAGGAGGCCAGGAAGGTCAGCCCGGGCATCGCGGCGGGGGCCGCGTCCAGCTCCACCGTGGCCAGCTCCAGGTGGCCGTCATACCCCGCCGGGGGAGGGCAGGGCTGGGGCCCGGGCCAGCGGGGCTCCGGATAGGTCTGGAGGGAGAACCCCCGTCCTGAGGGGGAGAAGCGGTGCCCGTAGGTCCTGTCGTTGGAGGCGCTCTCCTCGATGAAGCCCGGGTCCCCGTACTGGCGGGGCAGGGTCTCGTCCCCCGCGACCTGGGGATCGCCCAGGTTCCCGGCGCAGAATTCCGACTGGGTCGTGAGCCTCAGCTGCTGGAAGGCGGTCTCCATCGTCACGGTGCGCTCGGCCAGGGTCCGGCCCCGGGCGTCGAGGAGCCGGCCGCAGGAGGCCAGCGCCTTGTAGGGGGAGGGGCTCAGCGAGAATTCCGCGGAGTAGACCTGGAGGTCGCTCTTGTCGACGCGCTTGAAGAAGCTCTCCCCGGGATTGAACTTGTTGAGGTCGCTGTTGGGGTTGGCATTGGCCCTCAGGATGTCCAGGGCGGTGCGGCTCCAGGTGACGGCGCCGGCCTGGGGGAAGTCCTTCCAGGAGTTCGGGGCGGGGGCGTAGAGCTTGAGCTCCAGGAAGCGGTTGAACTCGTCCCAGCTGTCGAAGGACGCGGTCTGGTCCCACTCCGGGTAGTCGGTGGCCCAGGTCGGGAACCCCGTGTGGGCCTGGAGGGCGGACACGATGCCCGTGACGTCGCCGGCGGACAGCACCCGCTTGTGGAAGACCCCCAGGTAGCCGGTGTCCAGGCCCATGGGGCCGTTGACGGTCATGGTCGACGCGCCGTCGTAGTCGTCCAGGTAGACGCCGGCCAGCCCGGTGAGGAGGGCCCTCAGCACGGGCGCGCGCGTCCGGGCCCAGTTCAGGTTCACGGGGGCGCGTCCCACGATGCATCCGGAGGCATCCCGCTCGAAATCCGGCGCGTAGGAGTTCGTGTAGGCGTTGAAGGGGCGCCTGCCCGTCCACAGCCTGCCGATCCCCCCCGATCCGCTGGTTCCGGGATCGATGGTCCCGCGGTTCGCCGGCGTGTCCCGGCGGCCCACCTTGATCTCGGCCCAGGCGTTCGCGGTCTGCCCTCCGAAGAAGCCGGACGTGGGGATGGCCCAGCTCGGGTCGATGTTCGGCTTGATGACCTTCTTGTCCACCCAGGCGCGGAAGACCAGGTAGGGTTGGAGGGCCAGGGTCTTGGCCGGGCTCCATCCCAGCGTCCGGGCCGCCTGGTCCAGTCCGGTCCAGCCTCCCGCCGGGCGGGCGGTCACGAGGGCCTCGGCGTCGGCCCGGGCCAGGGGGGCCCCGATCTCCTGGGCCAGGTTGCCCAGGATGCGCTTGAGGACGGTGTCGTACGTCCCCGCGTGCTCCCCGTCCGAACCCAGGTCCCCTCCGTTGACGAAGATCCCCTCCTCGGCCTGGAGCTTGAGGGCGTACTGGTTCCCGTCGAGGACCAGGTCTCCGGAGAGGCGCCCGGAATACCCTCGCTGACGGCCGTTCACGGCCTGGAGGGCGGGGAGGCCGGCGCCGTCCTTCACGAAGAAGCTCGGCCGTTGGGCGTCCCGCGCGGGGCAGTCGTCCACGTTCAGGAGGGCAGGCTGGAGGATCTGGTCGGCGGTCTCCACCCCGGGGTTCAGGATCCCGTCCCCGTTCCAGTCCTCCCCGCCGTAGGCGTTCGAGGAAAGGGAGAGGTCCTGGCCGAGGCCCATGCGGGCCAGGGCGTCCTCCAGGCCGCTGCGCGCCAGGAGCAGGGCCTTGCAGTCGTTCGTCCGCTGCTGGGAGGCCTTGCGCTCCAGCTGGGCCATGACGACGAAGGCCGTGCCCAGCATCATCAGGACCCCCAGGATCCCGACGATGATGAGGAGGACCAGGCCGGATCGGGCGCGGCGGATCATGAGGGCATTATCCCGGGGAGCGATCATGTTCCTATACGCGGGACTTCTCATGGAAGTAACCGATTTTCTCCGGAACCACCCCTCCCCTCGCGGCGCTTCGGGGCATTTCGTACACTGCCCCCGATGACGTCCGCCACGTCCAATCCCTCCACCCGCTGGTGGGCCCCCGGCGACCTCAACGCCTTCTTCGGGCTCATCACGGACAACATGACCCAGCTCGTCCTCTGCGTGGGGCTCCTGGCGGGCTTCGGGATGCCGGCCGACTTCATCCTGACCCGCATGATCCCCGGCACCGCCCTCGGCGTCCTGGTGGGCGACCTCCTCTACGCCTGGATGGGGGCCAGGGCCTCCCGCCGGCTCGGCCGGCCCGTCACGGCCATGCCCCTGGGCATCGACACGCCCTCCCTCTTCGCCGTCTGCCTCATGATCCTGGGGCCCCTGTTCAAGCACTATGCGGAGACGATGTCCGTGGAAGCCGCCGCGGAGCGGGCCTGGCATGCCGGCATGGCCCTGATGGTGATGTCCGGGGTCTTCAAGCTGGCCCTGGCGCCCTTCGGGAACGCCGTGCGCCGCCTTCTGCCGCGGGCCGCCCTGCTCGGGCCCCTGGCCGGGGTGGCCGTCTGCCTGATCGCCTTCATGCCCCTGCTCGAGGTCTTCGACCACCCGGTGGCCGGCCTCTTGGCCCTGGGCATCGTCCTGGCCACGCTGGTGGCGGGCTGGAGGGCGCCGCTCGGGATTCCCGGGGCCCTCCTGGCCGTGGCGGCGGGCACCGTCGTCTACTACGCCGGAGGGCCCGCGCTTCCGCATTTCTCCGGCCTGGCCTTCACGCCGCCCCTTCCCTCGCTGGGCTTCCTCGACGGCTTTCGCGACGCCCTGCCCCTGCTCCCCATCGCCCTGCCCTTCGCCCTGCTGACCGTGGTGGGCGGGATCGACTGCGTGGAAAGCGCGGCCGCCGCGGGGGACGAGTTCGACACCCGGGCCGTCCTCGGCGTGGAGGGCCTGGCCACCCTGGCCGCCGGGCTCTGCGGGGGCGTGATCCAGACCACGCCCTACATCGGGCACCCGGCCTACAAGAGGATGGGGGGGCGCTCGGGCTATGCGCTGGCCACCGCCCTCTTCATCGGCCTCGGCGGCGCCTTCGGGATCCTGGGCTTCTGCACGGACCTTCTCCCCAAGGTGGCCCTGGTGCCCATCCTCTGCTTCGTGGGCCTGGAGATCACGGCCCAGGCCTTCCGCGCCTCGCCGCCGCGGCATGCCCCGGCGGTGGCCCTGGCCTTCCTGCCCTGCGTGGCCTACCTCCTGCCCATCGCGGGTGCTCCGGTGAAGCCGGCCCTGGGCCTGCTGGGCAACCCCGGCTTCTTCCTCAGCGGCCTGCTCTGGGCCGCCTCCGTCTGCTGGATGATCGACCGGGAGGCCTGGAAGGCCGCCGGGGCCCTGGTCCTGGCCGGGCTCCTGAGCCTGTTCGGCGTGATCCATTCCCCCCATCCCTTCGGCGCCCTCTTCTGGCCCTGGGATCCGGCACGGGGCCTGGCCGCCCATCCCGAGGTGGGGGCGGTGGCGGCGGGGTACGGTGCGGCGGCGGTGGCGGTGCTTCTGCTTGCGGCGTCCGGCGGCACCCGCCGGGCCGAGGAGGTCACATGAGACGGACCGGAATCCTGTTCTGCCTGGCCCCCGTCCTGGCCGGTTGCGGGGGGCCCCAGGCGCCCTCCCCCGGGCCGCTTCCCGTCGGGGAGGTGAAGCTGGGCATGAATGTCCAGGAGGTCGCCTCCGCCCTGGGACCCCCGGAGCGCACCGCCACCACCCGGGTGGGGGACAGCCAGCTCGAGCTGGCCTGGACCTACAAGAGCCGCCACCATGTCCTCCTCAAGGATGCTTCCGGGGACCTGGACTTTCCGGCGGGCTGTGTCCTGGTCTTCGGCGGCGACCCCGCCCGCCTCACCGGCGTGACGGGGCTGGGCATCCCCGAATCCCGCCCCCGGCCGCCTGTACTCCCCGCCGGGGACCCGGTCCCGACCCCTGCCCCGGCTCCGCCCGCCGCGGCGACGTCGGCGCCTTCCGATCCCCGGGTCCTCGTTTCGGCCCTGATGGGGCGCCCGGCGGAGGAGCTTCAGCCCCTGGTGGAGGCCGTGATGCTGCGCTTTCCGGACTGCCTGCCCACCCTGGTGGAGTCCCTTTCGGGGCCGGACCAGCCCCTGCCCGCCTCCCTCCGCCTCTTCGTCCCGGCCCTTCCCGGCCAGCCGCCGGACCGCATGCGCCGCGTGCGCCCGGCCAGCCGCGCCGCCCTGGTCCTGGCCCTGCTCAACCAGGGCACGGGGGAGCATTTCGGGGTCCTGGAGAAGCCCGAGGACCTGCCCGCCCTGGCGGCCCAGTGGAAGGCCTGGCTGGCCGCCCGCCCGGCGCGCTAGAAAACCGGCTTCGGAGCGAAGCCGGCAGGCTATGCTTGCGTCCTAGAAGCATGCGCCTGCATCGCCTCATCTCCTGGGCAGGGATCCTTGCGGCGGCGACCACGCTCGCCGAGCCGCCGGCGATCTCCCCGGAGGAGCGCATCCTTCGCGAGGCCGAGTCCTTCCAGGAGCAGATCGTCCGCGTGGTCTCCACGGTGCGCCCCTCCTCGGTCACCATCTTCAACCTGGTCAAGCAGGGAAACGCCCTGGTGGCCCGCAGCGGGGGCTCGGGGGTCATCCTCAGCACGGACGGCCATGTCCTGACCAACGAGCATGTCATCAAGGACGCCGCCAAGCTGGAGGTGGCCATGCTGGACGGCCGCAAGGTCACGGCCACGGTCGAGGGTCATGTGCCGGAGTACGACATCGCCCTGCTCCAGCTGAGGGACGACAAGGGCAAGCCCCTGACCGGGCTCAAGGCCGCCGCCCTGGGCAACACCACCGGGATGAAGTCCGGGGACTGGGTCATCGCCACGGGCAACCCTTTCTTCCTGGGCGCCTCCGGGCGCGCCGTGGTCACCCTGGGCGTGGTCTCGGGCCTGAACCGCATCGTCCCGGGGGAGTTCTTCTACGGCAACTGCCTCCAGCACGACGCCGAGATCAACCCGGGAAACTCCGGAGGCCCCCTCTGGGACGACCAGGGGCGCCTGGTGGGGATCAACGGGAAGATCTCGAGCCGCGGGGGCGGCTCTGTGGGCCCCTCCAGCTCCGGGGTGGGGTTCACCATCCCCGTGGAGCAGGTCCAGAACTACTACAAGCAGATGCTCCTGGGGGCCGCCGGGGGGATCCAGCCCGGGGACCTGGGCATCACGGTGGAGACCGTCCGGGACGACAAGGGCAAGGAGATCGGCGCGAAGATCACCGAGGTCCGCGCCGGCTCCCCCGCGGCGACCGGCAAGAGCCCCCTGCAGGTGGGCGACGTGATCGAATGCGTCTCCCTCAAGTTCCAGTCCACCACCATCCGCAATGCGACGGACTACACCAACCTCCTTTCCCTGTGGCCTGTGGGGACCAAGCTGGACAGCATCCAGGTGCGCCGGGAGAAGGCCCTGCGGGTCCTGACCGGCTTCGTGCTCGCCGCGGCGAGCAAGGAGACCAAGGAGGCCAAGAAGTGAGGCGCCTCCTGCTGGCCGGGGCCCTCCTGGCGGCGGCGTCCTGTCCCGCCGCGGCCGTCA
Organism: Planctomycetota bacterium; assembly: GCA_023261525.1. GTDB lineage: Bacteria > Planctomycetota > SBBH01 > JAHFOU01 > JAHFOU01 > JAHFOU01. Next base: position 9,368 of record JAHFOU010000011.1, read on the forward strand.
CCGAGCTGGACAAGGAGTTCGCGGGGGCGGCCGCCCAGCTCGAGGTCGCCACCGTCAACGTCCTGGGCGTGGGCTCCGGGGAGGGGAACCCGGGCTCCTCGGGCATCCTGATCCATCCGGACGGATGGATCCTCTCGGACGCCGATGCCGGCCTCATCGGGTTCCAGAACGGCCCCAAGGGCCCGAAGAAGGTCTACGCCCCCAAGCTGGAGGTGCGCCTGCCGGGGGGGAAGAGCTTCAAGGCCTCCGTGGTCCGCCGCAACCTGGCCACCGACTCCTCCCTGATCCGCATCGAGGAGGCGGCCGGGATGGTCTTCCCCTTCCTGCGGTTGGGGGACTCCCAGGCCCTCCGGGTGGGCTCCTGGTCCATGCTCTGCGGCAACGCCTTCGGCCTGTCCAAGGAGGGCAAGCCCTCGGTCTCCCTGGGCGTGGTGGCGGCCCTGCACGAGGGGCGCATCGTGACGAGCGCCGCGGTGAACCCCGGCTCCAACGGGGGGCCCTGCGTGGACGTGGAGGGGGGGCTGGTCGGCATCGTCTCGTCCTGGGGCGTGGACAGGACCTCGCCCTGGTTCGGGATGGGGCTGATCACGCCCCTGCACATCCTCCGGGAGAAGTACAAGGACCTGCCCGATTTCGCCAAGCTCTTCCCCGATCCGCGGGGCCTCGCCCCGAAGACGCGCTGGGCGCCCTCCCTCCAGGAGGCCTTCCATGCCGTCGGACGCAAGGCCGGGCCCGCCGTGGGCTCCCTGATCCTCACGCGCGAGGCGGGGGTCACGAAGACGGAGATCACCAAGGGGCCCGACGGCAAGCCCCAGCAGGTGCCGGCGTACGGGGGGCCGGTCAGCGCCGTGGTCTGGAGCGCGGATGGCTACGTGGTCACCGCCGTCGACAACCTCTGGGCCCGGGAGAAGATCCTCTCGGCCGTCCTCGCCCTTCCGGACGGGCGGACCTTCCCCGCCGTGCTGAAGGGCCGGGACCAGGTCCGGGGCCTGGCCCTCTTCAAGGTCGAGGCCCAGGACCTCCCCTGCCTGGAGCATGCCGACGCGGGCAAGCTCCAGGTCGGCCAGTTCGTCTTCGCCCTGGGCAACCCCTACGGGACCCAACCTCCCGGGGACCCCTTCCTGACCTTCGGGATGCTCAGCGCCACCCACCAGCTGGACAAGAACCACGACGCCTTCCAGACCGACGCCGCGATGAACGACGCCAACATGGGCGGGGCCCTGGTGGATCTGCGCGGCCGCCTCATCGGGCTGAACATCCCCGTGAACACCGCGCAGTTCGGGCGCAACTCGGGGATCGGCTTCTCCATCCCCCTCTCCAAGATCGAGGAGGCCCTGCCCCGGCTCAAGGAGGGGAAGAACGTCGTCCCCGGGTTCTTCGGCATCAACGTCCAGCCCGATCCGTCGGGCAAGGTCGTGATCGCGGGAGTGGTCCCGGGAGGCGGGGCGGACAAGGCCGGCGTGGCCGTCGGGGACGTCGTCGTGGAGTTCGCCGGCCAGGCCATCCAGAACTTCGACCAGCTGAGGGCCCTCATCGTGTCCCAGCTCGCCGGGGACGAGGTGGTCCTCAAGGTGGTGCGGGGGGAGCAGGAGCTGGAGCTCAAGGCCCTGCTCGGGGAAGGCCCCGGGGCCTAGGCGTTCCGGGCACAGTTGCCCGCCCGCCGCCTTCCCGCTAGAATCCCGCCCGCCCGCGCATGCCCAAGCGCACCGACATCCACTCCATCCTGATCATCGGCTCCGGCCCCATCGTCATCGGGCAGGCCTGCGAGTTCGACTACTCCGGCACCCAGGCCTGCAAGGCCCTGCGCGCCGACGGCTACCGTGTCATCCTGGTCAACTCCAACCCCGCCACCATCATGACGGACCCGGAGACCGCCGACCGCACCTACATTGAGCCCATCACCCCCGAGGCCGTGGAGAAGGTGATCGCGCTGGAGCGCCCCGACGCCCTCCTGCCCACGCTCGGCGGCCAGACCGCCCTCAACACCGCCATGCGCCTGCACGAGACGGGGGTGCTCAAGAAGTACAAGGTCGAGATGATCGGGGCCTCCCCCAAGAGCATCCACAAGGGCGAGGACCGCGAGGAGTTCAAGAAGGCCATGGCCCGCATCGGGGTGGAGACGGCCCGCTCCGCCCTGGCCCGCACCCTGGACGAGGCCCGCGCGGCCATGAAGGAGATCGGCCTCCCCTGCGTGATCCGGCCCGCCTACACCCTGGGCGGTATGGGCGGGGGCATCGTCTACAACGTCGGCGAGTTCGAGGAGGTCGTCCAGCGCGGCCTCGACCTCTCGCCCGTGCACGAGGTCCTCATCGAGGAGAGCGTGCTGGGCTGGAAGGAGTTCGAGACCGAGGTGATGCGGGACGTGAACGACAACTGCGTCATCGTCTGCTCCATCGAGAACCTGGACCCCATGGGCGTGCACACGGGGGACTCCATCACCGTGGCCCCGGTCCAGACCCTGACCGACAAGGAATGGCAGATCCTGCGCGACTACTCCTTCCGGGTCATCCGCGAGATCGGGGTGGCCACGGGCGGGTCCAACATCCAGTTCGCCATCCACCCCGGCAACGGCCGGGTGATCGCCATCGAGATGAATCCCCGCGTGTCGCGGTCCTCGGCGCTCGCGTCGAAGGCCACGGGCTTCCCCATCGCCAAGTTCGCGGCCAAGCTGGCCGTGGGCTACACCCTGGACGAGATCCCCAACGACATCACGCGCTCCACCCCGGCCTGCTTCGAGCCCACCCTGGACTACTGCGTGGTGAAGATCCCGCGCTGGGCCTTCGAGAAGTTCCCCGGCGCCGAGGACACCCTGGGCTCCCAGATGAAGTCCGTGGGCGAGGTCATGGCCATCGGCCGCACCTTCAAGGAGGCCTTCCAGAAGGCCCTGCGCTCCCTGGAGTCCTCCCAGGCGGGCTTCGGCCTGGACCGCAAGTCCGAGCAACTCGCGGCGGCCATGAAGGGTCTCTCCAAGGACCACATCCTGGAGGAGATCGGGCGGCCCCATCCCGACCGCATCCGCAAGGTCCGCTGGGCCCTGAAGACCGGGATCCCCCTGGACGAGGTCCACAAGGCCACGGGCATCGATCCCTGGTTCCTCGAGAATCTCTCCGAGCTGGTCCGCTTCGAGCGGGAGATCGCCGAGGCCGGGCCCCTGGGGAAGGTGACGGCCGCCTTCCTGCGCCAGGCCAAGCGCCTGGGCTATTCCGACGCCCAGCTCGCCCACGCCTGGGGCGCGAAGGAGATGGAGGTCCGCGCGCGCCGCAAGGCCCTGGGGGTCACGCCCGTCTACAACCTGGTGGATACCTGCGCGGCCGAGTTCGAGGCCTTCACCCCGTACTACTACAGCACCTACGAGACCTCGGACGAGCTCAAGAAGTCCTCGAAAAGGAAGGTCATGATCCTGGGCTCGGGTCCCAACCGCATCGGCCAGGGCATCGAGTTCGACTACTCCTGCGTGCACGCCGCGCTGGCCCTGCGCGAGGCGGGCTACGAGACCATCATGGTCAACTCCAACCCGGAGACCGTCTCCACGGACTACGACACCTCGGACCGCCTCTTCTTCGAGCCCCTCACCGTCGAGGACGTGCTCAACATCTGGGAGCGCCAGGACCACCTCGAGGGCGTCATCGTCCAGCTCGGCGGGCAGACCCCGCTGAACCTGGCCAGGGCCCTGGAGGCCGCGGGTGTGCCCATCCTGGGCACCTCGCCGGATTCCATCGACCTGGCCGAGGACCGCGAGCGCTTCCGCAAGGTCCTCGACGCCGTGGGCCTCAAGCAGCCGGAGAGCGGCTCGGCCCTCACGGAGGACGCCGCGGCCGCCCTGGCCACCCGCATCGGCTACCCGGTGCTGGTGCGGCCCTCCTACGTCCTCGGCGGGCGGGCCATGGAGATCGTCTACGACGAGCCCGCCCTGAGGCGCCAGTTCCAGCTCGCGATCGAGGCCTCGGGCGGCGCCCCCGTCCTCATCGACCGCTTTTTGGAAGAGGCCGTCGAGGTGGACGTGGACTGCCTGTCCGACGGGAAGGACGCGGTGATCGGCGGCATCATGGAGCACATCGAGGAGGCCGGCATCCACTCCGGGGACTCCTGCTGCGTGATCCCGTCCTTCTCCCTGTCGGCCTCCATCCTGGGGGAGATCCGCCGCGGGACCCACGCGCTGGCCAAGGCCCTGAAGGTCAAGGGCCTCATGAACATCCAGTATGCCATCCGGCAGGGCCAGCTCTACGTGCTCGAGGTGAATCCCCGGGCCTCGCGCACGGTGCCCTTCGTGTCCAAGGCCATCGGGGTCCCCCTGGCCAAGCTGGCCGCCCTGGTCATGGTGGGCAGGACCCTGGAGTCCCTCGGCTTCACGAAGGAGATCATCCCGGTCCACGTCTCGGTCAAGGAGCCCGTCTTCCCCTTCAGCCGATTCCCCGGGGTGGACATCATCCTGGGCCCGGAGATGCGCTCCACGGGCGAGGTCATGGGCATCGACCCGGACTTCGGGATGGCCATGGCCAAGGCCAAGCTGGGCGCGGGGCTGGAGCTTCCCCTCAAGGGCTCGGTCTTCATCAGCCTGCGCAACGCCGACAAGGGGCACGCCGCGGGCGTGGCGCGCAAGTTCGAGCGCCTGGGCTTCCGCATCCTGGCCACGGCGGGGACAGCCAAGACCATCGCCGAGGCCGGGGTGAAGGTGACGGCGGTGAAGAAGATCGCCGAGGGCAGGCCCAACGTGAGGGATCTCCTTCTTAATGGCGACATCGCCCTGGTGGTAAACACGCCCTCGGGCAAGGACCCCCGGGCCGACGAGGCCCTGATCCGGCGCGCCGCCCTGGTGCGCCAGATCCCCTGCATCACGACGGTCTCGGGCGCGGTGGCGGCCACCCACGGGATCGAGGCCCTCCAGAAGGCGGGGATCCGGGTCAGGGCCCTGCAGGATTTCCACAGCGGCAAGGCCCGGTCGGCCTCCGCGGCGCGCAAGCGGAGGGACCTGGGCGGGTTGAGATAGCGCCACAAACCAAGGAGGTCTTCCATGGGTGGAGTCATTGCGGTCCTGCTTCTGCTGTTCTATGCCTCCATTGTCCTGGGCACCGTGGCCGGGATGTGGGCGGCCTTCGCCAAGGCCGGCAAGCCCGGCTGGGCCGCCATCGTGCCCATCTACAACATCGTCGTGCTGTGCGAGATCGCGGGGAAGCCGGCCTGGTGGGTCCTGCTCTGCCTCCTGCCCTGCGTGAACATCGTCGTCCTCTTCCTGATCTTTATGAACGTGGCCAAGGCCTTCGGCCGGGACATCGGCACCGCCCTGGGCCTGTTCTTCCTGGGATTCATCTTCTGGCCCATCCTGGGCTTCGGAGAGGCCCAGTACCGGGGGGTCTAGCGCCCCGGCTCAGTGCCGGAAGTGGCGCACGCCGGTGAAGGCCATGGCCATGCCATGGCCGTCCGCGGCGGCGATGACGTCCTTGTCCCGGATCGATCCTCCGGGCTGGACCAGGACCGCCACCCCGGCCTTGGCCGCCTCGTCCGGGCCGTCCCGAAAAGGAAAGAACGCGTCCGAGGCCAGGGCCGCGCCCCGGGCCTTGTCCTTCGCATGACGGCAGGCCAGGAAGACCGAGTCCAGGCGGTTCATCTGCCCCGCCCCGACCCCGACCACGGTCCGGTCCTTCACCAGGACGATGGCGTTGGACTTCACGTGCTTGCAGACGATCCAGGCCAGGGCCGCGTCGGCCTTCTCGGCGGGCGTCAGGGCCCGCGCGGAGACCGTCTTCCAGGAGGCGGGGGCCTCGGCCGTCTCGTCCGCCTGCTGGACCAGCACGCCGCCCGAAATGGAGCGCAGGGTCCTGGCCTCGGCGGGGCGGGCGCCGCCCGTCTCGACCAGTCGGGCGTTGGCCCGCCACTTGGCGCCCTTGGCGAAGTACTCGGACGCCTCGGGCTGGATGAGCGGCGCGACGATGACCTCGAAGAAGTTGCCTTCCTTGCCGATCTCCTCGGCCAGGGCGAGATCCAGGATCCCGTTCAGGGCCACGATGCCGCCGAAGGCCGAGACGGGATCCCCCGCCAGCGCCTTGCGGAAGGAGTCGGCCCCGTCGGATCCGGCCGCGGCCCCGCAGGGCGTCAGGTGCTTGATGATGGCGGCGGAGCCGGGGGGCAGGTCGCTCACCAGGCCCCAGGCCGCGTCGGCGTCGAGGAGGTTGTTGTAGGAGAGCTCCTTGCCGCCGAGGACCTTGGCCCCGGCGATGCTGCCCTGGGCGGCCTGCCCCCAGGCGTACAGGGACCCGGCCTGGTGGGGATTCTCCCCATAGCGCAGGGACTGGATCCGCTTCAACCCGACCGGCAGGCGCCCGGGCAGGGGCTCGACGGAGAAGTGCCGGGAGATGGCCGCGTCGTACGAGGCGGTCATGGCGAAGGCCTCGGCGGAGAGGCGGCGCCGCGTGGCCTCGGTCAGCCCGCCTTGGGCCTTCAACTCCTCCAGGACGGTCGCGTACTGGTCCGGCCTCGTCACGATGCCCACCCAGTCGGCGTTCTTGGCCGCGCTCCGGACCATGGAGGGCCCGCCGATGTCGATGTTCTCCACGGCGTCCTCCCGGGTCACTCCGGGTTTGGAGACGGTCGCCTCGAAGGGATAGAGGTTCACGACCACGAGGTCGATCCAGCCGATGCCGGCCTTGGCGGCGGCCTCGACATGGTCCTTCTTGTCGCGGATTCCCAGCAGGCCCCCGTGGACCTTGGGATGCAGGGTCTTGACGCGGCCGTCCATCATTTCGGGGAAGCCGGTCAGGTCGGAGACGTCGCGGACCGTCAGGCCCGCCTCGCGCAGGGCCTTGGCCGTCCCGCCGGTGGAGACCAGCTCGACCTTCAAGGCGGCCAGGCCCCGGGCGAAGTCCGCCAGCCCTGTCTTGTCGGAGACGCTCAGGAGGGCCCGGGAGACCTTAGGGACCGTGGTCATGGAGGCGGGATTATACAAGCCCTGGCCACGGCCAGGACCTCCCGGGCCCGGTTCGTCATGAGGTGGTCCCTCAGGATGCGCGCACGGCCCGCCTCCATCATGGCGAGGCGGGCGTCCTCGTTCCCCAGGTAGAAGCGGATCTTGGCCTCGAAGTCCGCGCGGTCGGCGTAGGTGTCGATCTCCCGGCCGATCCGGAGGACCTCCCCGAGTCCGCCAGGCCGGGTGTCGCTGGGCCTGGCCCAGGGAAGGACGAAGCCGCCCGACAGGATGCCCTCCAGCACCCGGGGATGGACGTTGGTGTACTTGTTCATGTGGAGGTGGATCTTGGCCGAGGCGTAGCAGTCCCGCAGCGCCTCCCCCGGCGCCACGGGGCCCCGGGCGTAGGGGCTAAATTCGGGGGAGCCCTCCCAGCCCTTGCCGTACAGCCTCAGGTCCAGGCCCATGGCCAGGGCCCAGCGCAGGGGCTCGGTGCGCTCCACGTAGCGCTCCACGTCGAAGGAGAGGTAGCGCAGGACCTGGGGGCGGTCCGGATCCTCCACCCGCATCCCGAGGCTCCCTTCCAGGCGGGCGAGCAGGGCCCGGTAGAAGGCAGACTCCCCGTAGCCGATGCCCTCGGCGCGCAGGACCCGCTCGGCGGCGTCCACCAGGCCGGGGTACTTCAGGAGGCCCCCGGGCTGGGAGACGTTGGCGACCATGGCGACCCCGACGGCCTCGGGCCGCGGCAGGGGCGGCAGTTTGTAGAGGAAGGCATCCGCCCCGGCGAGCAGGAGCTTCGCCTGCGGATACCCGGCCTCCAGGCATTCCCGTGCGACCCCTTCCCACATCATGAAGCTCAGGTCCCGGGGCCCCAGCTTCCGGACCGTGGCCGGATCGAAGAGGTTGGGGAGCCAGTCCTGGACCCAGCAGGCATAGGGGAGCTGGGGAGGGTAGGCCTCCCCCCATTCCGGACGGAGGTGGTCGATGGTGAAGACGAGGTCGGGCCGGAAGGTCAGGAGCTTCTGCCTCACCTCGAACATGGGGGTCCACTGGCAGTCCCTCCGCTCGATGAGGAGCAGGGTCTCGCATCCGACCGCGTCGAAGGCCCGCTGGAGGTCCCTGGTGACATGCTGGAGCACGGTGGTGAAACGGGAGGTGACCAGGAGGACCCGGGTCCTGGCCCCCTCGGCGAAGGCTGCGCGCCAGTCCTCCCCGCTGCGCTCC
>JAHFOU010000222.1 GCA_023261525.1 Planctomycetota bacterium
CATAGGTACGCCGGTGGCCGCGGACCTCGGCCTCGTCCCGGATGCCGCCCAGGGAGATCCTCACGAACTTCCGCCCCAGGGCCTTGGCCACGGAGCGGCCCAGGGAGGTCTTGCCCACGCCCGGGGGGCCGACCAGGCAGAGGATGGGGCCCTTGAGGTTCTTGCGGAGCTTGAGGACCGCCAGGAACTCCAGGATGCGTTCCTTGACCTTCTCCAGGCCATGGTGGTCCCGGTCCAGGACCTTGCGGGCCCGGCGGAGCTGGAGGGTGTCCTGGGTCTGGACGGCCCAGGGCAGGGAGGCCAGCCAGTCCAGGTAGGTCCTCGAGACCGAGTACTCCGCGGACGAGGGATGCATGTTCGCCAGGCGGCCCAGCTCCCGGTCGGCCTCCTGGCGGGCCTCGGCGGGAAGGTGGGCGGCGGCCAGGCGCTTCTTCATCTCCACCAGGTCCCCGGCCTGGGCGTCGGTCTCTCCGAGCTCTTTTTGAATGGCCTTGAGCTGCTCGCGCAGGAAGTATTCCCGCTGACCCTTGTTGATCTCGGTCTGGACCTGATGCTGGATCTTGGAGCCCAGCTCCAGCACCTGGAGCTCCCGGGTGAGCAGGCGATCCACGTGCTCGAGGCGGGCCTTCACCGAGAGGGTCTCCAGCAGGCCCTGTTTCTCCTCCAGCGGCAGGTTCAGGGAGGAGGCGATGAAGTCGGAGAGCTTGGCGGGGTCGCCCAGGTTCATGGCCGTCACGTGGAGCTCGTCCGGAAGGGCCGGGGACAGGGCCACGACGCGCTGGAAGAGGGCCAGGACGTTGCGCGTGAGAGCCTCCAGGGCCACGCCCTCCCTCACCTCGTCGACCAGGGTGTGGGCCGTGGCCTTGAGGTAGGGCTCGGTGCGGACGTACGGCCCCAGGCGGGCCCGGGCCACCCCCTGGACGATGATGCGGTCGGAGCCGTCCGGGAACTTGAGCATCTTGAGGATCATGGCCACCGTGCCGACCGTGCAGAGACCCTCGGGGGACGGATCCTCCTGGGCGGGATCGCGCTGGGCGACCAGGCAGAGGGTCTTGTCCCCGGCGGCCACCTCCTCCACGAGCTTCATGGACCGGGGACGCGACACGATCAGCGGGGTCACCATGGCCGGGAAGACCACGGCGTCCCTGAGCGGGAGGACGGGAAGCTCCTGGGATGTCGTCATCGGATGCCCTCCGGGGGAAGGACGATGGGGATGTCGGCGCCGCGGAGGACCTCGCGGTCCTCGGGGGAAGGGCGGGTCCTCCAGCGGCGGGGATGCCAGAGGGTCCTCTCGGGATGCCTGCGCACGGTCTCCTCGAAGAGGGCGACCCAGCGCGCCTGGGCGTCGCGCTGGACCTCCCGGGCGGCCCCACGCCCCACCGGCAGGGGCTCATAGGAGGCCTTCCAGCCGCCCCCCTCCCCGTCCGGCAGGCAGAAGGAGACCATGCAGGGGGCCCCCGTGTCCGCCGCGACCCGGGGCGCCAGGGGGTTGACGGAGGCGATGCGCCCGAAGAGGGGCATGAAGGCCCCGTCGCGCCCCCCGTCCCCGTCCGCGACGGCGACCAGGACCCGGTTCTGCCTCAGCCAGCGCATGGCGTCGATGCGGGCGCTGGAGAAGGAGCTGGTCCTCACCTCCCAGCGGCGGCGCAGGCGCTCCGCGGCGTCATGGACCTCCACCGAGCCGAGGCGGCGGGTGACCAGCATGACCTCCCCGGTCGCGGCGGCCAGGGCGGCGGCCAGGCCCTCCCAGTGTCCGATCCAGGCCGTCACCACGATGGCCCCGGTGCCGGCCTCCAGCCCGGCGCGCACCGGGTCCTCCAGGGCCGAGATGTCCACCGCGGCCATGCGCTCCTCCGGGCTCATGTGGACCAGGCGGGCGGCCTGGGCCCAGCAGGCGCCGGCATTCACCGCCGAGGCCCTCACCGTGGCCAGGAGGCGGGCCCGGGGCCAGTCGGGGAAGACCCGCGCCAGGTGCATTACCGCCCGGCGCTCCCGGCGGCGGGCCCAGCGCAGGAAGACGGCCGACGAGAGGCGTCCGACGGCCAGGGCCGGCCCGGGCGGGAGGACGCCCACCTTGGGGGCCTGGCGCAGGGCCCAGGCCTGGACGCGGCGATGGGCCATCATCCGAGGGCCTCCCGCGCGGGGGCGAACTGCATCTCGCAGAGCTTCCGGTAGAGCCCGTCCTGGGCCATCAGCTCGTCGTGGGTGCCCTGGGCCACCACGCGGCCCGCGTCCAGCACCACGATGCGGTCGGCATGAAGCACCGTGGAGAGGCGATGGGCGATGACCAGGGTCGTGCGCCCCTCCATGAGGCGGTCCAGGGCCTCCTGCACCGCGCGCTCCGAGGCGGAGTCCAGGGAGCTGGTGGCCTCGTCCAGGATGAGGATGGCCGCATCCCTGAGGATGGCCCGGGCAATGGCCACCCGCTGGCGCTCCCCGCCGGAAAGCCTCAGCCCGCGATCCCCCACCACGGTGTCGTAGCCCTTGGGCATGGCCTGGATGATCTCATGCAGGTTGGCGGCCCGGGCGGCGGCCTCCACGTCCGCGCGGGAGGCGGACGGGCGCCCGTAGGAGATGTTCTCGCCGATGGTCGCATGGAACAGGAAGGGGTCCTGGTTCACCACGGCCATCTGCCCCAGCAGGGAGTCCCGGGTGACCTCGCGGAGGTCCGTCCCGTCGATGGTGATGCGCCCCGCCTGGGGGTCGTAGAAGCGCGGCAGGAGGGAGAGCACGGTGCTCTTGCCCGCCCCGCTGGGCCCCACGAAGGCGACCAGGGACCCCTTGGGGATGCGGACCGTGACGTCCTTGAGCACGTCGACCGCGTCATAGGAGAAGGTGATCCCCTCGAAGAGGATCTCCCGGGCGATCGGGGCCAGGGCCACGGCGAGCGGCTTCTCGCGGACCGCGGGCACGGTATCGAGGACCTCGAAGACCCGGACCGCCCCGGGCAGGTTGGAGTACATGGTCCCCAGGGACTTGCTGAGGTTGCGGATGGGGGCGAAGATGCGCTGGACCCCGATGAGCAGGAAGATGCCGAGGCGCTCGGGACGGATGGGCGCCACGTGGCCGTTGCGGACCAGCCAGGTCAGCAGGACGCCGCCGCCGGTGGCCAGCAGGCCGTAGGTGGCCAGCTCCACGAAGGCCCCCGAGGCCGCCCGGGCCCTCACGATGGACATCATGCGCCGGAAGAAGCGGTAGTTCACGGCCGCGAAGCCCTCGCGCTCCCGGGCCTCGGCCCGGAAGGCCTTCACGATGCGCATCCCCCCCAGCATCTGGTGGGTGGCCTGGGTGATGTCCCCCAGGCTCTCGGCCCCCTCCTGCCCGGCCTTGCGGATCTTCTTCGAGAAGTGGCGCATCGGCACCACCACCACGAGCAGGATCCCGAGGCAGGCCAGGGTCAGCTTCCAGTCCATCCTCAGCAGGAAGAGCAGGCCCATGAGGATGGACGCGGGGTTCTGGAGCATGTCCTGGAAGACGAAGGTCACGGCGGACTGGGTGTAGGCCACGTCGTTGTTGACCCTCGAGATGAGGTCCCCCGTCTTGCGCCCCTGGAAGAAGCCCAGGTCCATCTCCAGGAGGTGGTCGCAGAGCTTCTGCCTCAGGTCCCGCATGACCTGCCAGACCAGCAGCCCGCTCCAGACCCCCTTGAGGTAGGCCGAGAGCCCCACGACCAGGGCCCCCAGCCCCCCCCACAGCACCACCTGGGACAGGGGCATGTGGGAGTTGGCCATGCCCGCCAGCCGGGCCTGGAGCCAGGCGGGGATCTCGTTCATGGGGATCTTGGTGGAGAAGATGGTGTTCCCCAGGAACCAGAGCAGGGCCGAGGTGGCCAGGGAGTAGAGCGAGGAGATCACCACGACCCCGATCGCGATGGGCAGGTAGGGCAGGCCCAGGGCGATGACCCGTTTCATCACGACCCGGGTGGACATCCTCGAGCTCACGAAGCCACCGTGGCCGGCGCGGGCTCCGGCACCGGGGCGGAGGCGCCCTCCAGGCCCCAGCCGGGCGGGCAGAGCAGGAGGTGCCAGGCCAGGCGGTAGCCCTGGGCGGCGGCCTTCTCCCGCCACCGGGCGTAGAGGCCGAGGGTCGCGACCATCCCCAGGCCGTTGAGGAGACAGCCGCCGAGCAGGCGGACCACGGTGCCCAGGTAGAGGATCCCGACGGAGACGGCGCCCTGGTGCTTGCGGAAGAAGCGGTAGCGGGACAGGTCGTACTCCACCCGGGCCCGGGGACCGATCTTGCGGGCGGTGCGCCCCTGGCCGTGGACGACCCGGGCCGAGGGCGCCACGAGCACCCCCCAGCCCGCCCGCGCCAGCCTCAGGCAGAGGTCGGTCTCCTCCAGGAAGAAGAAGAAGCGCTCGTCGAAGCCTCCGACGGCGTCGAAGGCCTCGCGGGAGACGGCCATGCAGGCCCCGA
>JAHFOU010000012.1 GCA_023261525.1 Planctomycetota bacterium
CCAGGATCCGAGCGAAGCCCTCGCCCGGATCATCCGGGAGGCGGCCCAGCGGGGCGGAGCCCTCCTGATCCCGGCCTTCGCGGTAGGACGCACCCAGACCCTGATCTGGATGATTCATGAGCTGGAGAAGGCCGGGAAGATTCCCCGGCTTCCCGCCTTCCTGGACAGCCCCATGGCGGGGAAGGTCTCCGACATCACCTGCAGGCACGCGGGCGACCTCGATGCCGACATGCGGAAGGCCATGGACCAGGGGGAGTGCCCGATCTGCTCAAGGCGGTTCACCTTCGTCGAGACGCCGGACCAGTCCAAGGCCCTGAACCGCCGGGAAGGTCCCTTCATCGTGATCGCCGGCAGCGGCATGGCCACCGGAGGACGCATCCTGCACCACCTGGAGCAACGCCTGCCTGATCCGAAGACCACGGTGCTCTTCGCCGGCTTCCAGGCCGCAGGCATCCGGGGGCGCTCCCTCCAGGAAGGCGCTCCGCATCTCAAGATGCACGGGCGCTGGATCCCCGTGAAGGGGAAGGTGGAGACCCTGGACGGCCTGTCGGCCCATGCGGACCGGGACGAGATCCTCCGGTGGCTGAAGGGATTCGCCAAACCGCCCCGGCAGACCTGGGTAGTGCATGGGGAGCCGGAGTCCTCCGAGGCGCTCGCGTCCGCCATCCGGGAACGCCTGGGCTGGGAAGCCTTGGTGGCCCGGGACGGTCAGCGCGTTCCCCTGGAGTGAGAGGCCCCGAATCCATGGAAACCAGGGATCCCGTCTGTGGGATGTCCGTGGACCCGAGGTCCGCCGCCGGCTCCTGGGAGCACCGGGGGACCGTGTTCCACTTCTGCAGCGCATCCTGCCTGGAGAGGTTCAGGAAGGAGCCCTCCCGCTATCTCGCCGCTCGAGCGCCACGGCCAGGATCGGCGGAGGCTGGAGGGATCTATACCTGCCCTATGCATCCCGAAGTGCTTCATGAGGGGCCGGGATCCTGCCCGATCTGCGGCATGGCGTTGGAGCCGCTTGTCCCGGCCGCGTATGGGGGTGAGGACCCGGAGTGGCTCGAGATGCGACGCCGTCTCCGGTGGGCGCTTGTGCTGGTTCCCCCCGTCATGGTCCTTGGGATGTCCCATGCCCTCCCTTCGGCGCATCTCAGGCACCTTCTTTCCGGACGGACGTCGATCTGGATCCAGTGGCTCCTCACCACCCCGGTCGTCGCCTGGGTCGGGCTCCCCTTCCTTCGGAAAGGCTGGGCCTCCCTGCGGAGCCTCCGGCTGAATATGTTCACCCTGGTCTCACTGGGCACGGGCGCCGCCTACGCCTACAGCACGGCGGCGGCCTTCCTGCCGCGGCTGTTCCCTCCAGGCACGGGAGGACACGGGGGCGCCCCGGCGGTGTACTTCGAGTCGGCAGCTTCCATCATCCTGCTGGTCCTCGTGGGGCAGGTGCTGGAGCTGAAGGCCAGGCAGAAGACCGGAGGAGCCCTCCGGTCCCTCCTGGGGCTGGTGCCCAGCACGGCCCGGAGGATCTCTGTCGAGGGACACGAGGAGGATGTGCCCCTCGCGGAGGTCCGGCCCGGGGACCGGCTTCGGGTGCGCCCGGGCGAGAAGGTCCCTGTCGACGGTGTGGTATTGGAAGGCCATAGCAGCCTCGACCAGTCCATGATGACGGGGGAGGCGATCCCCGTGGAGAAGGGGCCGGGAGACTCCGTGCTGGGAGGGACCGTGAACGGGACCGGCGCCCTGGTGATGCGGGCCGAGCGGGTGGGAGATCGGACCCTCCTGGCCAGGATCGTGGACCTGGTGGGGCGAGCCCAGCGCAGCCGGGCTCCGGTCCAGCGGCTTGCGGACGCCCTCTCCGCCTGGTTCGTCCCTGCCGTCATGGCCGCGGCGCTCCTGACCTTCCTGGGCTGGATGTTCCTGGGGCCGGAGCCGCGCCTGGCCCACGCCCTGCTCAATGCGGTAGCGGTGCTCATCATCGCCTGCCCCTGCGCCCTGGGCCTGGCGACCCCCATGTCCATCACCGTAGGGGTAGGCCGGGGCGCCCGAGAGGGTATCCTGATCCGGGACGCCGAAGCGCTGGAGGCCTTCGGCCAAGTGGATACCCTGGTCATGGACAAGACCGGCACCTTGACCGAGGGAAGACCGCGTCTGACCGCCGTGGAGGCGACGGACGCATCCCCGGAGGAGGTCCTTGCGGCCGCCGCGGCCCTGGAGGAGGCCAGCGAGCATCCCCTGGCCCGGGCCGTCGCCGAGGGTGCACGCGAACGGCGCGTGCCCGTCCCCAGGGCTTCCGGAGTGCAGGCGCATGCGGGGAAGGGGATCGTGGGGCTTGTGGATGGGAAAAGCATCGTCCTGGGCACTGTCTCCTTCCTTGAGGAACAGGGAATCAGGGCCAAGGACCTCTCCCAGCGGTCGGAGGCCCACCGCTTGAGGGGTGAGACGGTCATCTGCGTCGCGATCGGAGGCCGGCCCGCGGGCCTCTTGGCGGTGGCGGATCCTGTCCGCGAGACCGCCGCCCGGATGGCCCGAGAACTGAGGCGGGAGGGGATCCGTATCGTCATGGCCACGGGGGA
The DNA here is from genome assembly GCA_023261525.1 of Planctomycetota bacterium. GTDB lineage: Bacteria > Planctomycetota > SBBH01 > JAHFOU01 > JAHFOU01 > JAHFOU01. The sequence continues at coordinate 2,562 of JAHFOU010000012.1, forward strand.
CCACCGGGTCACGGCGCAGGCCACGGCTGAAGCCTTGGGGATCGAGGAGGTCCACGCAGGCCTCCTGCCGGACCAGAAGAGGGATCTCGTCCATCGCCTCCAGCATGAGGGCCGTCAAGTGGCCGTGGCCGGGGACGGCATCAACGACGCCCCAGCGTTGGCCCAGGCCCGGGTGGGGATCGCGATGGGCACGGGCACGGACGTCGCCATGGAGACCGCCGGGATCACCCTGGTGAAGGGGGATCTAGAGGGTATCCTGAAGGCGCGCCGGTTGAGCCGGAAGGTGATGCGGAACATCCGCGAGAATCTGTTCTTCGCCTTCGTCTACAACCTGATCGGGGTGCCGCTCGCCGCGGGGGTGCTCTACCCGTTCACAGGGCTCCTGCTGAGCCCCGTCCTGGCCAGCGCGGCGATGACCCTGAGTTCCGTGTGCGTGATCGCGAACGCGCTGCGTTTGAGGTATGCGGCGCTGTCAGTCTGATCCATAAGGTCAGGTTGGGGCTTCCCGTCCTTGGAGGCCGTTCTTTAGGCGTGGAAACTGGTCCTGCAGTTTCTTCTCCACGCCTGGGATCGTTTTCCCCTGCGTCTACCCTGCGAAACTGCCAGAGGCCGATTTCTTTTTGACGCACCCGGGAATGGGTCCGCCGCCGTAGTTCCAAAAGCCTCTCTGATGAGCCGAGGGGTGGCCCTTCTGGAATCGAAATCTCGGCTCTCTTTTCCGGAGAAATTCCCTCGAACTAGTGTTCGCGGTCCCTCGGTGGATTGGGATCGTTGCCTGGCGCGATCGTGTCCTTGCTGCGGGTTTGGCCATGAAGGCCCTTTGTCACCAGTTCGCCTCCTCCCTGGTTCCCCAGCATCTCGCGGGCTGCGGCCTCGGCTTCCTTTTGCGTTTTGTGGAGGCTGGATGCCTTGTCAGCGTCGTTGCGCTTGTTGACCCAGTCATCGCCTCGCTTGTAGACCATGCGGTCTTGTGGTTTGTTGCTCACAGTATCCTCCTGCTAGTAGGGGCTTTCATGTCTTGTTAACCCACGTGAGCTGGTTCGCGGGAATCCTCGGGCATTCCCTCGTAGGTAGTCGGCTGTTCCATTTCCTGCAGGTCCTCGGTGAAATCGAACGAGATCTGCACCAGATTCTTCCCATTTCCCTGGTTGTCGTTGTAGGACTCGACGTCGGTCTTCAGCTGCTTGCATCCTCCCAGCAGCGCGCGCCTTCTCTGTTGGAACGAGGTGCTCATGTGCTCCGGGGAAGCCTCGGACATGTCCTGCCAGAGAACGTGCTGCACCAGATTGCCAAGGCCATCCGGCTCGTGCCACCTCACCGCGTGATTTTTGCGGACACGGCGTCCCTGGGGATCGATGAACACCTCCTCCCGCATGGCTCGGGCCAATAGGAGGGAGAGGCGCCTTACCGCATCATTCGGAGAGGGCCTCCACATGTTATTCCTGATGAGCCATTCAGCGACTTCCGGCATCTCCGCGGGCCAGCGATTCCCGGCCCCCTGATATTCCCGGAGCAAATCATGGAAGTGCTCGTTGTTCCTTGCTGGCCTAACGTTGAGATCCAACATCGTCGTTACCTCACTTCCGGCTTCAGGCCAAAACCGTCCGTCAAAGCTTCCTTCACGATATGAGCGCGGATGTTCACCAGCATTTCCCGATTCGCCTTCCACGAGATCTTTCCTCTGTGCTGAAGTTGTCCGACAACGATCCCGGGATGGACCCCTACATTATTCGCGAATTGGATAATGCTGACTTTGGAGTAAAGGGGGCCCTTTCTGAGAATGTACGACTCAAGCTTCTCTGTAGGGATCAGCCGCGCCGCCGCCTGGTCATTCGCCCTGCGCTCGGCTTCGGGCTGCACAGCCCAAGCTGAGACTTCTCCTTCGATTAGGTTCAAATCGATTCTGGACTGGCCATCTTCCTCGAGGATGTGCGAGATCTCGTGCTGAAGGGTATGCCAGAAGGCATCAATCCGGTCGTAGCGGAGTGAGAGGACGATAATGGGGGCCTTCTCGATCCATAGAACGGCTCCATCGATCTTTGTTTTGGGGAGGTGTTCAATGACAATTAGGCGGACGCCAACCGAACTCAGGAGCCCCGGGACCTTCCGGACAGACTCGGGATTTTTGGCCAACTCTCGCAGTGCGGAGAGAGCTTCCTCCAGAGCCTTCTTGCTATAGGGTGCGACCTGAATGGCGGGGGCTAGATGCAGAGCTCGGCAGCACCAGGCAATCTGGGCCGGCGTGAGGGCACTTTCGCTTACTGACTGCCGCGCGGCAACCCGTAGCCCAGGCTCACTTTCTATGGATGGAACCCCGAAGAAACGACAGTACTCGGACTCAAGGCTTGCGATGTCGCCGGACGGCTTGATCCATCCTCGCTTCTCCATCTCCTTGATTGGGGCATGTGCAAACAGATGTGCTCTGCGCCCTATGTCGTCCGCGGGTTCGGCAGCGCGTGCCAGCCGATAGGCTGAATCCAGGTTCAACCAAAAGTCTGGGCTCGTGCCAAATGCAGCCGAAAGTTCCTTGGCGGTCTGAGGGGTGATGGAGCGCTTGCCTGCAATGATCTCATTCACGGCGGGCTGGGGACGACCCAGAATCTGGGCCAAATCGTCCTGGGTCCATCCGCGCTCCTTTAGCTCATCGCGGATGATTTCTCCGGGGGGGAGGATGTTGATATTGCTCATGGGGTCATGCCTTGCTAGTGGTAGTCCTCAATGCTGACGATGTGGACGACTTTCCCAGGGTTGCCTTCCCGGATCTCCAACACAACGCGCCATCTGTCGTTGAGCCGGAGAGAGCGTTGATGGGCCCGATCTCCTTGGAGCTTCTCGAAGTGGTTCGATTTGATCGCATATAGGTCTCGCTCGTCCACCGCCGCCTGGATGATTTGGATCCTCTTCCTATAAGCCTTGGCGATCTCGACCGGGAACGCCGATGGGGCATCCGGTTCAGTCCACAAACGCTCGAGTTCGTTGGTTCCGAACAGGATTCGCATTCCGCCCCCATGAGGTCGCCATCCACCGGAGTAATGTAGCCGAGAGAGAGTGCCTTGTCAATTATAATATACCGTTATTCGGTATAACGATGTATTTACATAACTTATTTATTACTAGTGTATTATACTACTATAGTAGTTATTTTTGAGGAAGTTACTGCGGCGTTCCCTTCTTCCATTCTTCGCCCTCATTACCCTCGTCCGTGTTCTGCAGCTCGCCCTTGTCGAACCATCTCCGGAAGCGCCGCCGATGGAGGGGGAAGAGCGTGCGCATGACGTCGATGACCTCTCCCCAATGATCCGCCGGGACGAAGTCGCACGCCCTGGCCTTTCCGTCGAGGAGTTTGGCGCAGATGTCGTGTTCGATGAGGGGGACTCCGTGCGTGACAGCCACCTCCTCGATCGCCCGCGCGTTCCGATCATTGCCCATGGCCAGGACGATGGGGGCGTGCATCCCTTCCTGATTATGGTCGTACTGCAGGGCGATCGCGGTGTTGTCCGATCCCGTGATCACGAAGTCAGCCCTCGAGACCGCCTCGAGCATCCAGCGCCGGAGAAGGGTCCTGGCAATGGGGCCTTCCGGGGCAGCCAAGCGCCATTTCCTCGTGTAACGGTGGGGATCGAGCCCGTGGACATAGGCGAAGGCCCTGGCGAGGGGGCGCCAGCAGAACGGGCTGGCTGGCGCACCCTCCCTGGACCAGGAGGTCAGCCGCGCCGCGAGAAGGGGCCAGGTCAGGACCGGAATGCCCGCCAGGGAGGAGGCGATACGGACCTGCTCGGCAACGATCTTCTCCCCGACGACCAGGATCCTGGGGGAGGCCATCCGGTAGGCTTCGTAGGATACGGCGGCGACATGCCCGGCAGGGTGGGTCACGACCAAGTCCGCCCTGGAGAGCCTTTTCTTCAGTGCCAGGCAGGAGCGTTGGGGTATAAATCCGAAAGCCGGCTTCTTCATGGTCGTCCGCAGTATATATGGAACATGTTAAAAGTTCCTACTTTTTTTATTTGACTTACATGTATCTACAAGTCATATTCATCTCAGGAGGTGCATTCATGGAGACGGCAGTCGTAACCACGAAAGGGCAGCTGGTCATCCCGTCCCGCCTGCGTCGCCGCATGGGCATCAAGGAGGGGACCAAGATCGCCTTCGAGGAGCATGATGACGGGGAGGTGGTGATCCGTCCCCTGACGCGGGCCTACTTCGAGCATTGCGCCGGGATGCTTGGTAGGAAGGGTGCCGGACTCAAGACCCTCCTGGAAGAGCGCGCGAAGGACCGTGACTGATGAGCAAGACCCATGTCCTGGATGCCAGTGCCGTCATGGCCTACCTGGAGAAGGAGGCCGGGTATGAGCAGATGCTGGACCTCCTCGAGAAGGCGGGGGAAGGTCGGGTCTCCCTGCTCATGACCACGGTGAACTGGGGCGAGGTCCTCTACGCGACCGAGAACGCCTACGGGGCCGGCCAGCGCGAGGCCGTTGAACTGGCCCTGGCTTCACACCCCATCGAGGTCGTGGAGGTGGGACAGGAGCTGGCCGTGCAGGCGGCGAGGTTGAAGGCGTCCCGGAAGCTGCCTTATGCGGACTCGTTCGCCGCGGCCCTGGCCGCGGCGCGCAAGGCGGTCCTGGTCACCTGCGACAAGGATTTCGAGCGGGTGGAGAAGGACATCAAGGTGCTCTGGCTGCTCAAGCAGCAGCAAAACGGCTGACATCAGGGAGGTGTGAAATGGCCCGAGATCCTAAGGGGAGCGGTCCGGCTCCGCACTGGCAGTTCCCCGAGCGCTTTCCAGACCAGGTCCGCCAGGACCCTGTCGAGGCCGAGTTCTTCGCCCCGAAGGGGCTCGCCAAGACGGCGATCCGGGAAAGCATCCAGAATTCCCTGGATGCAAGGCAGGGGCCGGACCGGCCCGTGAAAGTCAGGTTCTCAATCCACGAGGGGAAGAGGGTCCTGCCCGCCTCCAAATGGGGTCCGTATCTCGAAGGGCTGAAGGCCCATCTGAAGGCCTGTGGCGAGCAGCCGGCCCCTCCGTTCGTCCCTTCGGACGAGCCGATGGATTTCCTGGTAATCGAGGATTTCGGGACCAAGGGCCTGCTCGGGGATCCCGAGCAGGATGACGACAACGAATCCCAGGACCAGAACTTCTTCGCCTTCTGGCGGGCCGTCGGCTATTCGCCCAAGAAGCAGGGCCAGAAGGGAAGCTGGGGGCTCGGGAAGACGGCCTTCTTTGCTGCCTCGAGGATCAACGCATGCTTCGGACTGACCGTCCGGGCCGGTGATCGCAGGCGTTTGCTCATGGGCCGTTGCGATCTGAAGTCCCACCGCGTCTCCGGCCGGAAGTGCATGCCCCAGGGGTTCTTCGCGGGGTTCAAGCCCAACGGGTTCCAGCTCCCCCTGGAGGACGAGGAGACCCTGGCTAGGTTCTGCAAGGACTTCGGGCTGACGAGGGGTGTGGAACCGGGGCTCTCCCTCGTGATCCCCTTCCTCCGCAAGGAGGAGTTCAATGCCCGGGCGATCGCGAAGGAGGTGATCGGGCAGGTGTTGCTGCCCGTCATCAAGGGCGACCTCGAGGTCGATGTGGAGGACGCCCACGAGACGATCCGCATCAGGTCGGACATCACCGAGAGCGTGGCCGACCTCTTCAAGGATGAGCCCGACAAGGTCGCCAGCCTGAACAGCCTCGCCACCTTCCTCCTGGAGGCGGAAACCCTTCCTCCTCCGCGCCAGTTCACGCTGCAGGGTTTCGCCGAGGGCGAGAGGCCCCTTTGGAGCCCTGCCCTCTTCACTGGGATCGATCTTGACGCCGCCAAGCAGCTGTTCCAGCAGGGGAAGGCCGTGGTGTTCACCATCCCCCTGGCCCTGCGCCGCAAGAGAAGCGCCTCACCCGCCGTCACGGACCACTTCAAGGTCTGCCTGCAGCACGACGTCTCCCTCCAGCATCCCGACGAGCTCTATCTCCGTGACGGCTTGGCCATCAGCGACATCCGCAGGCTGCGCAACAGGCAGCCCGTCAGGGGACTGGTGAGGGTGGAGGGCGGCGCGCTCGCGGCCCTGATGAGGGACTCCGAGAACCCTTCCCATACCGAGTGGCAGCCTCGCGGCCCCAAGATGGCAGACTGGGAATACGGCTCGTCCATCGTGTCGTTCGTGCAGGAAAGCCTGAACCAGATCGCCATGGTCCTGGGCCAGGCTACCAAGCAGACGGACTGGCAGCTTCTGGCCGATCTCTTCCCGGACCCCGTCAAGGCCACCGGCGGGAGCGGCCGGGCCAAGCCGAAAAAGGAGATCAAGATCCCGGCCCCCAGGCCCAAGCCGTGCAGGCAGCCCCAGCAGGTCGCCGGGGGATTCGTCCTGGCTGACAACCCGGATTACACGGGGGACAAGAACCGGCTCGAAGTGAAGGTGGCCTACGACACGGAGGGAAGGAATCCCTTCCCCACCTACGACCCGCTGGATTTCCGCCTCCAGGACTCCTCCGAATTCCAGATCGATTCCGAGGGAGTCGAGATCCAGGAGCGGGAGGACAACCGCCTTGCGATCAGGATCTCGTCCAGGCCCTGGAAGCTCTCCGTGAAGGGGTTCGATGCCCGGCGGGACCTGGTCATCCACGTGAGCACGTAGAGGAGGATCCATGAAGCGCACCTTCAACTACACGGGCCGGATCAAGATCCCGCAGGACAGGATCACGATCACCCTGCAGGGGGATCCGCCCGCCATTCGGGCCAGTCTCAACCTGAAGGATCTCGACCTGCCTCCGGAGGCTCCGGTCGTCGTCGAGGCGTATCACCGCACCCAGTTCTGGAGGTTCGATTTCGGGACGGTCGCGTCCCCCCGGGGCCGGACGGACTGCCTTCTCGATGGCATCAGGCCCAAGGACCCGGTCCGTTTCCGGGTCAAGGTGGTCGGCAGCGAAGGGGAGACGGCAGGCCGCCTACTGGCCGAACAGGCCAGCATCCCCGTGTCCACCGGAGGGGAGAACAAGGGGGCTGCCCTTCTGGGCGTGGAGTTCACCGATCTTGGCGACAGGATCTGGAAGCTGGATTTCTCCGAACAGGAGGGGGTCCGACTTCTCGTAAACAAAGAGGTTCTCGTGGACGTCACCAGGAGCGAGACGTTCAAGTCCCTCGTCCTGCCTGAAGCCCTGGAGAACGTGCTCCGCCGCATGTTGATCGAGGAGAAGGAGGACCCGGATCCCGAGGACCCCTCCTGGCGGGGCCCCTGGTACAAGTTCGTGACCGAGAGCCTCAACCAGGACGACCTCCCGGACCGTCGTGAGCAGCCCACCGGCACCGAACAGCCCAGGGAGGAGTGGATCGCCAAGGCGGTGGAGAACTACTGCCGTCGCCACAAGGTGATGGCGCCGTACCAGGACGGCGGGGAGGCCGGAAATGAGGGTTAAGCGCCTCACGGACGAGGGGATCCGCCTGTTCTACGAGTACATCCTGGACCGTGCCCATACGGGGGAGCCGCCCCCCACACACCTCCTGGAGGTGCCTTTCTCCGAGCCCCTGGAGAAGCCGGTGGAGGTCGAGAAGAGGGATTTCGATGACAAGCTTGCGGCGGCCAGGTACCTCCGGGAGAAACTGGCTCCCCTCGGGTTGAGGGTGCACGACGTCGACCGGGGGCTCTGGGGCTGGATCTCCCTGTTCTACTTCCACCAGCTGTGCCCGGCGAAGCCGGACGGGCGCAGGAACCCCGGGAACCCTTACCGCTACATCCCGGAGACCGCATGGTCCCGGTACTACCGCCACCTTCTGAGAGGGCCGTACCACCTCCATGAGCTGCTCGGGGAGGAGCTCTCCCCCTTCTTCCTGAAGGGGCAGCGGATGCACACGTCGGGGGACGCCACGGAGCAGGTGGCAAGCCGCCAGGACCTCGTGACGAACAGGGGGGCCGTGGCCCTCATCAACCGCCTCTACTTCGACCCCAAGGGACAGAAACGCAAGAAAGGGGCCCTCAATTCGAAGCGCGGGGAAGCAGGGGTCCTTCGGCGGCTCCTGGTCTACCTGGACCAGCTCGGCCGGACCTATGACCTCAGGACACTGGATACCGACCAGGTGCTGAAGATGCTGCCCCGCGAGTTCGGGATCTGGATTCAGGAGGATGCGCCGGAACGCAAGGACAGGAAGGCCGGAGCCCGCCGCCGCTGAACGGTGCCAAGGCCCTCCCTGCACAGGGTCTCCACGATCGCCTTCATGACGGGCGGGCAGACCCCGTTGCCGAGGAGCCTGATCCTGTCCCGGCGCACTCCGCGGTCCAGCCGGTAGCTCCGGGGGAACCCCATGGCTAGTTTGAGTTCCGGGACCTGGAGCATCCTCATCATGTGTCCGGCTTTCGAAGGTTTCACATAGGCGAAACGGTCAAGGGTAGTGATGGTCCTGAGAGGTGCGTCCGTCCTCTGCCATCCCCCGCACCCGTCGGTCCCGTAGTAGACGACCAGGAAGGGTTTGCCGGGTCCAAGCTCGCGGATCGCCCTCCCGGCACTGCGGAGGGTCCGGACGGCCCGTCCCCGGCGACGCAGCGGGGTGAAGGGGAAACTCCCGTTAGGCTCAATGATGTCCCGGACCTTGGGGGGCTCTCCGGCCATCGGGACGACCTCCGGGGGCATGCCCGCTAAGTCGCAGAGCAGGAACAGCCGCCGCCTGGCTTGAGGCACCCCGAAGTCCGAGGCGTCCAGCACCTGCTCCCGGACTTGATAACCCATCCTTCCGAAGGCCCGCAGCAGTTCCCCGTAGCGGGACCAAGTGCGCATCTGGATCACGTTCTCGATTACCACCCACCTGGGCTTGAGCCGGCGGGCAAAGCGGGTGGCCTCGAATGCCGTCAGGCGGCTCTCCTCGGAGCGGTCGGCACTGCCCTTCGCGCAACTGTGGTTGGTGCATTCGGGGGAGGCCAGAAGGAGGTCGATGGGGCCGGTCTGCCGCAGGACCGCCTTCGGGGACAGCTTCCGGATGTCCCCCCGGAAGACGTTGGCCCCGGGGAAATTGTCGGCAAATGCCTCGGTTGCCAGGGGCGCGATATCCACCCCTCCGGCGATCTCGACTCCGGCCATCCTTGCGCCACAGCTGCTGCCTCCGGCTCCGCAGAAGAGATCCAGGGCGCGCAACTTGCCGGAGGGACGGTTCACGCCCAGATGGTATTGGTGGGGCATCGGCCTTACAACCTCATCGTCTGGGCTTCTTCAGGTGATGCCCGCGGGATACCGGGTATGGGGGTGTCCGAAGAGCCGCGAGGACCCTTGCCAGGACCATTTCGGGGCACCGCTCCATCTGGTGTTCCCATATGCGGACGGGTCGCCATCCCAATCTGCGGAGCTTGGCCATGTTCCGGCGGTCCCTGGCCCGGTTCCCGCCGATCTTCTTCCTCCAGAACGGCGTCAGCTTGTGCTTCCGGGCCGGGAACCTCCATCCATGCCAGAAGTCGCCGTCCACGCAGACCGCGACCTTGCAGGAGGGGAAGTAGAAATCGGGCCGGCCAGGGAGGTGTTTCCCATGCCGTCCGAACTTCAGACCTGCCCCTTTCAGGAGCTTGGCCAGGGCCCTTTCGGGCCCCGTGTTCCTGCCCCGGATGCGGGACATGACCCTGGACCGCGTTTCAGGGGACATGATATCGGTCATGGATAGGTCCTTTGCCGGCTCCAGCCTGCCCGTTTAGCGGACAAGGGGCTCCGCTCCCAACAGGATACGCTCTGAGACATCTATGAGCCGGCATGCCTTGCACAAGCGCTCCCGGGAAGCGTCCAGGATGACCGCTACCCGCTCGAGAGAGCCCGCCAGCCGATCCATGTCGGAAAGCTCCTGCTCGTCGGGCTCTGCCCTCCGGTAGCTCGTCCCGCGCACGGCCATCCCGGCATTCCTCAGGTCGCTGGCGAGGCATCTCAGGAGGGTGGCTAGATCCGTCCGGTCGAGTTCCACCACAACCTCGTTCTGTTTTTCCTGCTTCATGGGACCTCCCGGGCACATGGACGCTCTTTGCGCCCATGGAAGCAAGTGGATTCAGGGAAGGCTCGTGGGAGGGGGCGGGCAGGTCAGCGAGCGGAGCCGCGCTCGACCCGGGCAAGCAGCGGGGAGGGCATGATCCGGATGCGGAAGCGTCCTGAACCTGGAGTGTTGGAATCTAAGGATCCAGTTGATCTTGCAGTAAAACCCGTTACAGTGGGACGTAGAAGAGGGGGGAGCTGGTCAAGCTGCCGGCTGGAATGCCGGTGCCCTAAGCCCTGGTCAGGCGGCTCCCCCCGTTCCTTTCTTCTTCAAGCGGTAGCAACCCCTGTCGCCCGTCGGCTCCACCATTCCCTTCCTTTTGGATAGGTAGTGGAGGTTCAGGCGCACCTTGATGGGGTCGAGACCGGTGATCTCCGCGAGCTGTTTCACCGTGGCAACGTCGCCGATCTTGGCCATGGCGCGCATCACGCGTTCCGCTTGGGGGATGCCCTCCTCCTGGGGTGGGTCCGCAGGCGGTTCGGTTGGATGCTTGGGCTTGCCAGCGGCGAGCTTAGCCCGAACCTTATCCTTGGTCAGGGCCCCCTTGAGAAGGCGCTTCTCCTCGGCCCTGGCCTTAGCAAGTTGAGTCTCGAGGCGCTCGATATCCCGAGCGAGTCCAAGTAGGCGTTCGTAGGTCTTGAGCGTGTTCATGTCGACCAGGATCCTAGCAAAGTCAATGTTCATAGTCAACGTAGAGTCTATGTTTATTTTTCGTTGGCCTCATCGGGGGTGAGAGATCTTTGGCGCCCCGGCCCTGGGAGGGGGGGTGTAGGCGGCTAGGGTTCCGGGTACTGGTCCCCCAGTCTTTTCCTCTGATAGTCCAGGCGGTTGACGAGCCAGCTCCCGTCCGGCACGTGTCCGTCCTTCACCGCCTCGTTGTACTGAATCAGGATCCCCGTCTCGAGCGTGCTGATGGCGGCGTCCGGGCTCCTGAACCAGTAGTCGCTGGGGGTATACGGCATCATCCTCCCCGGCACCTGGATGTAGTGGCTCGTGACGGCGTAGAAGCCGTCCTCTCCGGAAGCCCTGAAGACCGAGATGACCACCGAGGTGCGGATGCCTTTCAGATGGAAGCGGTGCTTGAGGAATGCCACTCCCGGGGGAAGGCCAACCCCGTCCCAGTCCTGGCCGGTCGATCCTCCCGGTTCTCCGGGGCTATTGGTGTCCATGTGCCTTACCTCCTGGTCCTGGTGCCGCGCTTGATCCCCAACAGGTCGCACATGGCGGGGCTGTAGGTGGTCCAGCCGTTCCCGCCGGGGTTGTCGACGATACGCTCCACCTTGGTGGGACCGTCCTGCGCCATGGCCTCGTCGTGGGTGGGCCCGCGCAGGATCTCGACCAGGGGGACCGCGTAGGCGGGGGTCTGGAGCGCCGCCGTCACGGCGTTGGTGAGCGCATCCACCATGTCGTCGTGGGCGGCGCCCGGGAAGTCCAGGAGCTCCTCGATCAGGTCGGTCCACCCCGGCTTCAGGAACACATCCCCGCAGGCGAACAGGGGCTGCAGGATGGTGGTGACCCGGGTCACCTTGTCCGTCGTCGGGCGAAGCGGCAAGAGCTGGTACTTGGGGATGCCCGCGCGCAGGAGTTCCTGGTACCAGACCTCCTGGGGCCCGTTGCACTCGATGGCGATGGCCTGGGGCTTCCAGAAGGCATACAGCTCCTTGATCTTCTCGATCTGGCTGTGGAACTCCATCCTCGCGCGCTCGACATGGAGCACCCAGGCCTGGCGCTGGGCGTTCATCCCGATCACCGAGAAGGCGCTGTAGTCGGCCCTGTCGCTCCCGACCTTGATGGCCGGATCGACGCCGATGAAGACGCGGAGGTCGCCGGGCGCGTCCTGGTAGAAGCGGAGGTACTCCTCCTTGACGACCTGGCTCTCCGGGGGCACGGGCTGGTTCATGAACTCCCGGGCGAAGCGGTTCGGCCCGATGGTCCGCCGGCGCTCCTCGAGGTCCTCCTTGGACCAGCGCTCGGGCCAGATGGGGTTGCCGTCCGCGTCGAGCGCCGCGTCCCTCTGGCCGCCCCAGATCTCGGGCTTGGCCAGCAACTGCCCGGCCAGACCCTCCTTGTGAAGGATCGTGCCCACCAGCACACAGCTCCCGCCCTTGTCCATGGCGTTGATCACGTCCTCATGGAACCAGTCCGAGACCTTCTGGCGGGCCTCCCGGGTGCGGGAGGACTCGGTGCTCTCCGCGTCGTCGAGCAGGATGAAGTCCGGGCGGTTCTCGCCGTGCTTGAGGCCCCGGATCTCGGTGCCGGTGCCGACGGCCATCACCCGCACGTCGTTGCGGGTCACGATGTCCGTCTCCTTCCACTTCGACGGGCGGGGCTTGGCGTTCACGGGCTCGCAGACCTCGGGGAAGTCCTCCCGGAGGAGCTTGTTGCCCATGAGCTCCTTCTTCAGGTCCCGCAGGATGCTGGCCGCCTGCGTCTCTGTCCGGGAGACGATTAAGAGGAACAGGGCCTTCCTGAAGCAGATGAGGTAGAGCATGCAGGCCAGGCAGAGTGTGGTCTTGCCGTGCTCGCGGGGGGCCGCCCAGACGAACCTGACCTTGCCATGGGTGGCGATCCGGTTGAGGCAGGAGCAGGCCTTCGCGTGCATCGCCCCGGGGAGGGCCTTGAGATGGTGGGCCAGGTAGACCAGCTCGAACTCCAGCACGCCCTTGGCTGCCGCCTCCCGCCGGCCCCGGGAGAGGCGCTGGGCGGCCTCCCGTTTCATCCGCTCGATCTCTCGCTTATCCATGGGTGTCCTCCTTCTTGTCCGCCTCCGGTGGAAGCGGGATGGCTTGGATCTGTTCGACGATGCCCAAGGCGCGGACCTCCCGCCCCAGGGCCTCAAGCTTCGCCAGGGATTCCGGATCCTGGCTCGAGCCCGAGCGGACGATGCCGTTGATGCGTTCCCATTCCCGGAGCAGGGCCGCCGGGGCCGTCATGTCGTGTTGCACGAGGTGGACAAGCTCCCCGCGGACCTCGGTGGCGGCCGAGGGGAGGCGCCCCAGCTTCTGGAGGGAGTCCACGAGCCCCCTGTAGATGCCGAAGCAGGCCACGCTCCCGGAGATCCTCGCCTCGGGGCTGATCTCCTTGTCCCGCATGGTGCGCCGGATGCGCTGGACTTCGGTCTCCGCCAGTCGCACTAGGTCGCCCGCGACCTCGTCGGCGAACCCCGGGCTGGCCCGGAGGGCGTTGTCCGTCCTGAGCTGCTTGCGCAGCCTCTGGACGGTCTTGGTGCTCACCCCCATCAGGGCCGCGACGTCCGCGAGGGAGTAGCCGTCCGAGGTCAGGATCTCGGTGATCTGGAGTTGGACCTCCCGCGGGACGAGCTTGATCGACGTGGCGCCCGCCCTCAGGCGTTGGATCCATTCGTGGACGGCCGGCCCCTCCTCGGGGCCGGCCGGGTTGTTGTCGTTGAGGTTCGTCATCACGCGTTCCTTTCGTTGTTGGGGGTGTCGGTGGAGGGGCGGGGACTCCCGGTGAAGCCGGCCGCCTGGATCTCGGCCCATTCCATGGTCCGGCCGTCCCGCTCCAGCCTCGGGGTCTTTCCGGTGAGGCTCATGAGGCGGGTTACGGCCAGGTCCACGAATACAGGCTCCACCTCGATCGCGTAGACCTTCCGGTTCAGCGTCGCACCAGCGGCCAACTGAGAGCCGCTGCCGGAGAAGGGTTCGAAGCACACGTCGCCGGGCTTCGTATGCTTCCGCATGGGCCGGGCGAAGATCTCGACAGGTTTTTGGGTGGGGTGTTGGTTCCCCGTGATGCGCTGCTTGCCCTCCCAATCGATCTCCCAGACGGAGTTGAGGCTCTGGTCTCCGTCGTGGGCGGGCATGGACCCCTTCCTCCAGCCCATCAGGCAGGGCTCGTGGCGGAAGTGCCAGAACACGTGCCCGAAGACGGGTGTCGGCTTCACCCAGATGATCTGCTGGTGATCGTGGATGCCGAGTTCGTTCCAGATGGCGCTGATCTCGGCCTGCCGCTTGTGGGCGTGCCAGAAATAGATCGCCCCGTTGGGGGCCAGGACTTCGAGGATCCTGCTGCTGACGTCCCTGAAGAAGCGGCCGGCGTCCTTGATGTCCACCTCGTGGTAGACCGAGGTCCAGTCCTTGCCGGAGTTGTTGGGCCGTTCGCCGGTGTAGTCGACCAGGTAGGGGCTGTCGGTGGCCACCAGGATGGCCTTCATGCCCATCATCACCCTGGCCACGTCCTCGGTCTTGGTGGAGTCCCCGCACAGCAGGCGCTGCTCGCCCAGGAGCCAGAGGTCCCCGGTCTTGGAGAAGGCCTTGGTCGGGGGTTCGGGCACGTCGTCCGGGTCGTTGGGCAGCTCGGGCAGGGGAGCCTCCGGGACGACCGCCCTGAGTTCGTCCAGCCTCAGGAATCCGGCGGCATCCGGCAGCACCCTCCCGATTTCGTCCAGGAGGGCATGGATCTCGGGGGTGTAGTCCCCGGCGATGAGGGGGTCGTTCAGGGCGACGTTGAGGGCCTTCTCCTCGGCTTCGGAGAGGTCCAAGGCGATGACGTCGGTCTCTTCCACCCCGGCCGCACGGAGGACATCCGCACGACGGTTCCCGCCGACGATGTAGCCGCTCCTAGTGTTGACACTGATGATCTCCGCCAGCCCCCAGCGCCCGATGCTGGCCGTGAGGCCCTTCAGGGCCTCGGGGCTCATGGTGCGGGTCTTCTCGTTCCAGGGGGCCTCCTTCAGGTCCGCCACCTTCATGGTGATGATCTTCACACGGCCGCTGATGTTGCTCATGAGGCGCTCCCCGCCGGCTGCG
>JAHFOU010000223.1 GCA_023261525.1 Planctomycetota bacterium
CGGTCACCCTGGCCTTGGGATTCATCGGGAAGGTCACGAGGGAGCCTTCCCACAGGGCGACTTCCTTCAGGTGGCGGATGGGGTTCCCGGTCTTGTCGGTCTCGTACGTCTTCTGAATGTCGTCGTAGCCGATGCTCATGCCGAGGGGCAGGCCGTTCTGGTGGTAGAACTTCAGATCGGCATAGGCCTCCTGGGCGCTGGCCTTCTGCAGGTTGAGCACGCCCTTGTCAACCTTGAGGCCCTTGGAGTCCTCGGACAGGTGCAGGATCCCGAGGCGGGCGTTCTGCGACCACGAGTCGTGGCTGTCCAGTAGCATGACCTTCCCGTCGTGATCCTTCAGCGTCTTGGCGAACGCCCCAGGCTCGATGATGTCGCCGCCCAGGTCCTTGTTCCCCGTCACGGCGACGTAGCCCGTGAAGGTCCCGGCCTCGTCGAGGCCTTTGACCTCGAGCTTCAGCGTCTTCCGTTCCATGGCAAGCTCCTTAATCGCCCACCACGGGCGCTAGATCGCACGAGCAGTTCGGGTGCTGGGGGGGTTCCATCTCGCCGCCGTCGAACTCGTCATCGATGGGGATGGCGCCCTGTTCCGCGTTGGCGGTGCACTGGTCGCAGGGGTTCTGCGCCAGGAGCCAGATTTTCTCCTGGACGAGGCCCGATTCCTTCCAGGCCGCCGTGTTGGCCTGCATGTCCATCTTGGCCAGCTCGGTCCTCGCCACCATGTTCGCCCGCGCCTCGCTGAAGGCGGCGTGTTTCGGGTCCATGAGCGTGTCGGCCAGGCTGCTATTGCTCCAGCCCTCTTGCAGCGCCTGGGACACGTCACTGCGGATGAGCGCCCGCGTACCCTCATCGATGCGCCACAGCGTGTTCGGGTTCGGGATCAGCTCCCCGTCCACCCACTTCATGCCCACCATGGCTGCGGAGCGGTCAGCGGCCAAGGCCACGGCCCGCTCGTTCACCAGGTTGACCAGGCTGTCATAGGCCTCGGCGCTCATATCACTGGCGAGCTGCTCGGCGCCAAGCAGGGCCCCGCTCTTGGCCACCTTGAGGAGATCGGCCTGCACCTGCGCCGGCAGGTCTTCGAATGACGTGATGTCGAGCTTCAGAAGCAGCCTGTCCAGTTCCTGCTGCACCTCGAGGTCGAGGCCGCCCCCGGCGGGGGACTTGCAGGCATGACACGCGCACTGTGCGGCCCCAGGTTGAACAGAGGGGGCATGGTGCGCCTGTTTCCCCGTGGTCGGCTTGTAGGCCGCCAGGAGGGGCGCCACGATCTCGGCGCGGTGAGCCACGAAAAAAGCGGCCAACGTGGCCGCCATGCTCTTCTCCGCGTCTGTCACCACGCGCCGACGCCTCGGCGGTGGGTGGAGGATCCTCAAGCCGTCCTCCCATGCCATCGCTGGTTCGCCTTGCGGAGGCGGCGCAGGGCTGGAGAGCCCTTGCTGTCTCCTGTCTTGCCCTTCGTGTGGATCGTCCAGGACTTGCCGCCGATGCCCTGGAGCTGCAGCGGCTGGGGCGCAGAGGAGAACGCCTCGCCCTCGGGCCCGTCGAGCGCGGGCTGCCCTATCTCTGCCCGTGCCTCATCGCGATTGATGAGCCCCGCCTTGAAGTTCTCACGAGCGCTGGCCTGCTCCGTCTCACGGACGCCAGCGAGCGCCTCGACGTCATCCGCATCGGGAAGCAGGACGATCTCCTGGCCGAATCGGGTGGACAGGAAGCTTCCGAGCCGTGTGCAGAGGTCATCGAGCAGGGGCAGGACGGTCTCGGTGTAGAGCGCCTGCCGTGCCTCGCGGTAGTTGCTGAACGTTTTCTGTGAGCCGTCCCCGAGCAGTTCAGGCGGGACGCCAAAGACGAGGGCGATCTGCCGCGCCGTGGCGGTGGTCAGCTCAGAAAACCCCATCTCGACAGGGGTGAGGCCCATGCGGAACGGCTTCAGGCCACCCCACAGGACCAGGTCCTTCCCGGCCTTGGTCGAGCCGGAATGCCGAGCCCGCAGGCTCTCTTGAATCTGCTGCGCCTGCTCGCGCCCGAACGATGGCGACTCGGTGCTGAACACGTTCCCGACGAACCCGCCGTTGTCCATGATGGCCTTGTTGTAGGCCAGCGCACCGTTGTTGCTGTCCACGGATCGGTCAGCCGGCTTGATGTTGGGCAGGCCATCGAACTGTGAGAGGGGGTTCCAGGTGCCCCACCAGAAAACCTGGTCGGGTGCGAGCGGCGTGTCTCCACCCTTAGGGCGGTACACGAAGCCGTCGAGGCTGCCGAGCCGCGGGCCTGCCTTGGGCGCCATCACATCGGGGCCCAGTGGGTGCAGTTCGCGGGGCGGTCTGCCCTTGGCCACGTCGGGTGCATCCGGTCCCACGGTGAGACCGTAGGCGTTGCCACCCAGTAGCCGGAAGCCGGTCATCGCCTCGACCCATCCCGGCCAGGGGTAGAGCGGCGCGGGCTGCTTGATCAGGACCGACGCCGGATGCTTGACGGGCAAGTCGACCAGGTCCTCGCCCTTCGCCGTGTAGGGATAGACGTGGATGCCCATGGCGGCCTGCTGAATCTGGGTCGTGGCGCGGTAGACGAAGGGGTTGCCGGCGAACGCCTCACGGCAGTAGGCCTGGAAGTTCCAGGCGCTCCACTGGGGCTGACCGACCCCGAAGACCAGGGATTCGGGCACCCATCCGAGGCCGGCCGCCTTGAGTAGGATTCGCTGGAACGTATTCATTCGGGCTCCTGTGTGCAGCCGTCGGGCGTGAATGTGCATCCCGGATAGGGGCAGGTGTCACCGTAGGGGAAGCCCGAGCACATCCCGGGGCGCTGTTGGTAGATCGCGCAGTCACCGCAGGGCATGTGGTGCAGGCAGGTGTACAGGTAGCAGTCGTGCTGGATGACCCGGCCCTCGACCACGTCGCCCGCCTTGGCCCGGCCCACATTCGTGAGCATCGGGTACATCGTCAGGATGTCGGCGATCTCGAAGGTCCAGACGCCCTCGTAGGTGAACCCGAAGTCATCCGCCAGCTTGGCCAGGTAGGCCTCCTTGAGCTGCCCGGGAGACCAGCAGATCTGGAGCGTCCTGCAACAATGCCCGGTGCATCTCATGCCCATAGGGCCCCCGTCATGTCCCCGCCGCGGACGGCGTCGAAGGCCGCCGCAAGCGCATCCACATCGTCATCGTGCACGTCGCCCTGCCCGGTGAAGCCCAGGACCACCCGGAGGAACTGGTCAAGCCATGGCGCGTTCCTGGGCACCAGGACGTGCCCGCTGTTCCATGCCGCGCTGACCGGTTGCGCCCTGACCAGCTTGTCCTTGGTCGCCGGGATGGCCGCAAGCCCGAGCCGCCCGTCCATGGTGTTGAGCAGGTCCGCTACGCCCTTCTCGGCGCCGGCCGAATACCAACGCATGGGAGCGCCTGGGTAGAGCGCCCGGCCCTCGCTCAGGACCGACTGGAATACCCGCGCCTCGACCTGGGCCCGATGGACCCCGGCCACGAAGTAGTCGTCGCCCCTGCGGAGCAGATCCACTCGAACGCTGAAGTCGCTCGAGGTCTTCGCCGAATAGGCCAGGTCGACGCCGATGGCGGCCGTGTAGCCGTCCTTCGGCAGCTCGTCGTAGTAGTACACGTCACGGAAGACCATGGAGCCGCGGGGCCTGGGCTGGCCCATGTACAGGCTGGCCCACTCATACTCGCCAACGCCCTTGGGCCCCGAGCGGAGCTGCTCGAGGTAGGTCAGCGGCCTGAGCCGCTCACATAGCGCCGTCCCATCCTTCCGAATCGCCGGGAGGTTCAAGATCTCCCATCCGCCCTCTTCCACAGGAACCCGAGAGAGCTCCCCGATCAAGTCCTCGGGATGCCAGCGCGTGTGCACTACGATCACGAACCCACCCGGATGCACACGGGTCAACCCGACCGACCGGAACCAGTCCAGCACGGTCCGCCTTGCTGCGGGGCTCTCGGCTTCGGACCGGTCCTTGTGCGGGTCGTCTACAATTAGACCATTGAGGCCTTGGCCTGTGAGTCCTTCGCCGATTCCCCTGGCCAGGAAGGCCCCGCCCTTCGTGAGTTCCCAGCACTCTGTTGAATCGGCGTCCTTTCGAACGTCCAGCCCGAGTTCCCTGGCCAGATCACGGGCCCGCCTACTTTTGCTCCTTGCCTGGCCCGAGTTGTAACTCGCATAGCCGATGCGCCAGTCGCCGTGCCTTGCAAGGAGCCAGCCCAGGCCGGCGATGATGAGCTCCGTCTTCCCGTGCTGCGGAGGGACGGACACACACGCCCGGACCTCTTCGCCCCGATCCGCACGCTCGAGGAGTTGCGCGATGGGCGCCAGGTGATCAGGACGGAACCACCTCGGCGTCAGGGCTGGGATCAGGTCCAGGAGCGCTTGGTTTTCCAGGTTCTGCCGCCCTTGCGTTTTCGAA
>JAHFOU010000224.1 GCA_023261525.1 Planctomycetota bacterium
GGCGCGACCTCACATGCATCCGAGGGTCGGGCAACCTGACCCAGGCGCTTGTGGTCGGCCGTGATTCTGCGCGGTGGGGCATCCTCCTGGAAAACAGGGTCGACCTCTCCGATTCCAGGCACGAACGTGTCGCCGAAGTGTACCCTGGCGCGGGAACCCAGCATCAGCCCGGCCTCCGCTGGCTTCTGGTCACAGGGCTCCTGGATACCGACGAGCAGGACATCACCATGGATGTGCGCATGAGCCTCCAGGGGGCGATGGGGAACGTGGAGTCCAACCCCTATGCCAATTATCTGAGTTCCTTCGATGCCCCGAGTGGGGAGAGCCTTTTCACGGCCAACACGCCGTTTTTCCTGGGAGACCAGCTTGAGCAGGATTTCGGTGATCATGTCCTGGACGAGCTCGCCATCTGCGATTTCGGGGACGATGCGGTCACCGCCGCGGCGGCCAGCGCGAAATGGGCCCAGATGCGCTTCTCCGACGGGCGGTACTACAAGGGCGGGGACGCCGCCTTCCTGTCCAGGATCCAGCGTCCCGTCCAGGGTCCGTTCGCCTTGCTCCATGTGCGATGGACGGAGGTCCTTCCCTGCGATCCGCATGTGGAGTTGTGCTTCGGAGGAGAGGAGTTCTATACGGCCCGGCAACCGGACCCCTGGCTGGGCATCAATCCTGTCTCGGGGCTTCCCCGGTTGAGGCTGGAGGTCGACCTCCTTCCGGAGGATGGGGACTTCCGGAGCCCGGCCCTGCTGCAGCTGCTCCAGGGGGAGTCCCTCGTCAACGGTCCGGCCTCCTTCCGCTACCGGGTGCGCTTCGTGCAGGACCTGGCCGATTCCCTGAACGACCCCATCCTGGAATCCGCCTTCCTCGATGACATCACGTTCGCCTGGCGGCCGCGGTCGGGCCCGCGCATCCTGGCCTGGGAGGCGGCCCCGTGAGCGGACGGCGCGGCGTGGCCTTGTTGGTCGTGTTGGGTGTCCTTGGTGTCCTGACGATCCTGGGCGTGGCCTTTGTGGTCATGGCCCAGCTAGAGCGCAGGGCCTCCCAGCAGAGGTTGAACTCCATCCGTGCCATGCTTCTGGCCCGTAGCGGTCTCGAGGACGCCCTGGCCAGGCTCTCAGCGGGCCAGGATCCCTCGCTCCCATCCTCCTGCTATCGCGGGGAGGACTGGAACGGGGATGGATCTCTGGACGGGTTGGAGGTCGCCGACGAGGTGTACCATCCCGGCATCCTGGATACGGATGCCTGCCCGCCCGCCCACGCCTTGAGGCCGAGCTTCTATGCGCGCGACGGCTTTGGGATGCCGGTCCTGGTCTCGGTCTCCGGCCGGCGGCGGGGCTATTCCGGCAAACTTGCCGGACAGCATGCTCCCGAGGGCAGCCACTATGCCGTCCGCTGTTTTTCAGGAGGCATCTATGTGAACGGGGGGGATCTCTCCGTTTCAGGGCAAGGCTACAACCTCGTGTTGAGGAGGATCCTGGGAACCCTGGCTGAGGCCATGGACCGGGAGGACGGCGCGGCCGATGGGGCGCCCACGGGACGGGCCCAGGGGGAGTGGCTGGTGGACGCGCGCCCCAGGGGCGGTTGGACGAGTCTGGCCGCGATCCGTTCCGAGGCCATCAGGCAAGGAGTCCTCGCTACGGTGGAACCCCTCATCCCCTACCTCACGACGACGGCCTGGGTGGACAGGAAGGTGATCCGCCCGAATGGCACCGCAGCCTTGGAGAACCTGAACCCCCAGACCTGGGCGGACATCCGCCTGGGCACCCAGGCGGGCGGCGCCCCCACCCGGACGGCGCCGGGCTTCGAACTGGCGGCATCGGGAGGGGTGCTGGGGCGGGCGCCCGTGGACCTAGCTTGGGCACGCCACCGAAAGCCTGTCCTGATCGCCCTGATGGAAGGTCTCAAGGGACTCTACCTGGACGAGACGACCTGTACCGGGGGGCAGGCCGGAGGGCCGGACAACGTCGGCACCCTGAGGTCCGTGGAGGTCGAGCTGAACTGGTCCCTGCCCTCGGACAGCTGCCGCCTAGCGGCCGACCGGTTGCTGGCGTGCACCAGCGACCTGTCGTGCTGGCAGGATTGGGACACCTTCTGCGACGGGATCCCCTTCACCGGCACTTCGGACCAGATCCAGGTCCGCCGGGACATCCTGAAGGCCAACTTCAATCCCAACAGCGACCTGAACAAGTTCAATCCCGACCCTTCCCTCGCCCGGCTTTCCGATAAGTCCGACCTTCTGGCCTACTCCACGGAGTTTAACCTGACGCCCCTGGGGGGGCAGCGGGTGGCCTCGGTGGGCCGGGTGCTGGATGCATCCGGCCGGATCCTGGCCCAGCGCCAGCTCGGGGTCGAAATCGGAGGAGATTCCATGGTCCGGCTCACGACGCAGTCGGAGTTTGTTGCGGGGGATCTCGGCACCCTTGACGTGGCTGGTGACGAAACGCTCTGGCGGCAGTACGGAAGCCCGGGCTATATCAGCGAGTCGCAGGGGATCGATCTGACCTTCGGGCATCGCCTGAACCTGGGCGGCTACTTGAACGGGAATTCGCGCGGGGTTTCGCTGCAGACCGTCCCCGAATCCCATGTGGTCTGGACCCTCCCGGCTACCGGAAGGCCCGCCGTCTACGACGGGCAGGTCCGGTTGGCAACCCTGGAGACGGCGGACGGAGGGGACTACCAGACGCCGGCGGTCCCCGGGAGTCTGAGGTTCCTGGCGCGCTGGGGCAAGGGGGTGGACGCCGACGTCGGGGGATCGACGGCCAACGCCTCGCCGGCCGATACGGACCAGCCGCCGGATGCCAACAGCCTCTGGGATCCCGCGGCTCCCGGCGTCCTGCACACGGACGGCCTCTACATCGAGAAGGGGCGTCAGCCCGGCTATCTGGCCCAGGGCAACCTGTCGGCCTATCGGGGGACTCTCTCGTTCTGGTGCAAACCGAACTACGACGGCACTAAGGCGAGCGCGGTGCCTTTCGTGGAGAAATACGGGATGATCGATACCCGCTCCCATCTCTATTTCAACAACACCCGCAACGACGGCACCCCCTCCCACAGCGCCTGCTTCATCCTGGTCAACGACATCGAGGTCCCGGGCAAGGTCTCCGGCCATTTCCAGGCGCCATCCACCGCCGGCCCGAGAGGGCTGAGCTTCTACACGGAACCCTGTTTCGATATGAACGACTCAAGCAGCGGGGCGGAGCAGATCGAGGGGACGGGGGTCAGGCCCTACCTCCCCCGCCGCTGGTACCTCCTCACCTGCCTCTGGGACATGACCCAGTCTGACGGCAGCCTGGCCTACAAGCTCCTTGTCGACCGCGGAATCGGCTCTGGCAATGTGAGTCAGCCGGCTCCCCAGTATTGCGGGCCCTTCCCGCCGCCCGGGACCGATTTCACCCAGCCGGACGGCGCCACGACCACCAGCGACGTCGCGTCCCTCTCCCCCGCGGTCTTCTACCTAGGCCGGCGGGGGAACCTGGACACGGAGCAGATATTGGCACCGGATGTGCGCCTCCCGAGCTACCAGAGTTTCGGAACGCCCGACGCCACCTTCGACGAGTTCGCCCTCTATGATTTCGGGCCCAGCACGGGGACCGTGGGAGACGCCAAGGAGCGCACGGAGAAGCTGGCCCTGAACCGATTCGAGCAGGGACGCTACTACAAGGAATCGAACTACGTCGGATTGGAGCTTGTCGGCAACACCGCCGGCGAGTTCGTCTCCGCGCCCCTGGACCTGGGGGCGGTGCGCTTGACGAGGCTGGCCTGGACCCAGGTCGTCCCGCGGGGGCTGCGAGGACCCGCCGGCAGCCCTGCCGAGGCCGGGGATCCCGGCCCGGACGGCCGGGTGCTCCTGGAACTCCTTGATGCGGCGGGGGATGCCTACCTCCCGGATGCAGTCGGGGCGCCAGTGTACACCCGCTTCACATTCGCGACGGGCCATCCGGTCGACCGGGCCATCCGATCGCCCTTCCGTCTGCATGCGGTCTTCCAGCCCAACCTCGACAATGCCCTTGCCACCCCCATCCTGGATCCCCTCGCCCTGGACGACATCACGGTGGCCTATCGCCGACAGGCCTTTCCTCCTATCCTGTCCTGGGAGGCTCCATGAGCGGGACCAGACGAAATCGAAGAGTCCCCCCCAAATCCTGGCGGGCGTCGACGCATGGTGAACCTGAGGGGGAGTCATCCACGATATCCGTCAAGAAGCCTTGGCGGACGCCAGTCCTTACCGTTTTCGGTTCCATCGCGGAGATCACGGGCGGGACGCTTACGGGTGCGTTGATGGGCGACCCATGCAGTCTCGTCGATTGTTAGGGGCTCCGATCCTGGCGCGCAACGGTCTGAAGATGCCCTGATTCAGGCCGGCATCCGCTGGAAGGAAGGTTTCAGGGCCGGGTACAG
>JAHFOU010000225.1 GCA_023261525.1 Planctomycetota bacterium
CACAGGATGAGTTTCGGCGGCGGACGCCCGACCGAGCAGATGAACATCGGGCTTTGCACGGGGTCCGGGGCGGATGCCACCTTCGATGAACTCGCGATCTGGGATTTCGGCAGCGGGGGCACCGATTTCAACCACACCTGCCCGAAGACCTTCGTCCTGGCGGCCAACCGCTTCAGGGCCGGGCGCTACTACAAGGAGTCGGCCTACGCCGGCCTCTCGGTCTCCCCGGGCATGAACAAGGCGGGGGAATACTTCAGCGCGCCCATCCGCCTGGCGAGCGGCACCCGCGTCCTGGAGCTGTCCTGGAGCCAGTACGTCCCCAGGGGATTGCGCGCCCCCGTCGAGTACGTGTACGAGTACAGGAGAAACCCCCCGCCCGTGTACCGGGGGGATCTGGGTCCCGACGGCCGCATCGTCTTCGACCTGGCGGATGCCACCGGCACGGACTACTTCAGGAACCTGGGCGGGCGGCCCGTGGACGGCCTCTTCACCAACCCGGCATCCAGCCCGGTCCGGGAGCAGGTCAACGCCCCCTTCCGTCTGCATGCGGTCTTCCAGCCCAACCTCGATCCCCCGACGATGCAGGATGCCCCCATGCTGGAGCCCCTGATCCTGGATGACGTGACCCTCGTCTACCAGTCCCCGTCGGGCCCTCGGTTGCTGACCTGGGAGCGTCCATGACACGTCGATCCGGCCTCGCCCTGCTGATCGTGATCGGCGTGCTCGGCGTCCTGGCCCTGCTGGCCGTGGCCTTCGTGACCCTGGCCCGGCTGGAACGCAAGGCTTCCGAACAGCGCATGAACGCCACCCGGGCCCTGTTCCTGGCTCGCTCGGGGCTGGAGGACGCCCAGGCCCGGCTGGGATGCGGGCAGGATCCCCAGAGGCCGGAGAGCCGCTACGGCGGGGAGGACTGGGATGCCGACGGGACGCTCAACGGGATCGAGGCGAGCGACGAGGTGGTGGCCCGCGGCCGTCTGAACGTCTGGGACTGTCCCGTGCTCCAGGCGATGCGGCCGAGCTTCCACATGAAGGACGGCTTCGGGATGCCGGTCCTGCTCTCGACCTCGGGCCGCCGGCGGGGGGGGAGCGGGAGGCTGGAACAGGGGGGCTCGTATGCCCTGAAGGTCGAGGACGAGTCGGCCAAGATCGACCTCAACGGCGGGTTCCTAGATGCGGAGGACCGGGATCAGGACGGCATCCCCGACCACCGGGACGCCGATGTCCGTCCGGCGCCCCTGGTTTCCCAGAATACGGGGTTGGGATGGAACGCCCAGCTCAAGCGCGTCCTGGACCTGCTCGGGAGCCAGCCCGAGGTCGGCATCCCCTCCCTGGGGGCCAGCGCGCTGGCCAACCGCCCTCGGGGGGGCTACCGGTCCCCCGCGGAGCTCCAGGCCTGCATCAGTTCCACGACCGACCTGACCCCCTGGCTCTCGGTGTCGAGCTGGGCGGACCGGACGGTGGTCCGCCCGAATGCCTTCTCCACCCAGCCGGCCGGGGCGCTGAGCGACGTCAAGAAAGGCCGCTGGACCCTGGCGCTGGAGGAGGGTGGGCGTCCGCCCGTGAACCTCAACGCCGCCTCCCGGCCCGTGCTGGTGGCCCTCCTGTCCGGGCTCAAGGGCCGCAGTTGGGGGACCTACGTCAAGATCCAGGACGCCCAGATCACCCCGGCCATGGCGGGCGGGGTGGCGGATGCCCTGATCACCTGGAGGCAGGCGTCCCCCTTGCGCACCTGGGCGGACTTCTCGGCCTTCTGCGACAGCCTGGTGCCCGGCGTGATCAACGGCATGGGCGGGGCCGAATGCGGAGGGGGGAACCTCTGCGGCGCCGATCTCCTGAAGGCGAATTTCGATCCCAACATGGCCTCGAACAAGGAGGTGCCCGACCAGATCCGCTGGCGCTGGGTGGACAAGTCCGATCTGCTCGTCTGGTCCACGGAAGGAAGCCTGGGTCCCACCGGCGTCTTCCGGATCTCCTCGGCCGGGCGGGTGCTGGGTCCCCAGGGGGAGCTCCTGGCGGCGAAGGTCCTGGGGCAGACCGTCGAGGCCTTCCGCCTGGCCCGCCAGACCAGCCAGAGGGATTTCGTCGCGGGGCGGACGGCCCTGCAGGAGTACCTCTCCCTTGCGACGGATCCCTTGCTGAGGACTGCGGGCGCCGCGGTCTCCGACCCGGCCTGGTGGGGCGGCCCTCCTCCGGGGACGGGCCTGGCGGCGATGACGTACCCCTGCGCCCCGACATCGCTTCCCGGCCAGGCTTCCGCGGTGGACGGGGCGGTGGGCCTCGCCACGGTGGAATCCAGGGATCAGAATCCTGTCGGGGGGACCCTGCGTTTCCTGCATCATCTGGACGACGGATGGAACACGGGCCGGGGGAGTTCGGGAATCCGGGTCCCCGGGCCGAACGACGGCGCCCTGCAGTTGGATCCGGCCATGCCCGTCTGGCCCGCCACGGGGGTGGAGCCGGGGATCCTGTATCCGGACGGGGCCCACATCCAGACGGGACGCTGTCCGGCCTTTCCGGCCGAGGGAAACCTGCCGGACGCGGTCTGGACGAGCGGTTTCCCCAGCAATCATGGGGTCGTCAGCTACTGGGTCAAGCCGGTCACGAAGCCCGCCTACCTGGGCCTGGGGAGGCTCCAGGTCCCGCTGGGGCCCCAGATCGATTTCAGCTGTGTCCGGCCGGGGGTGGGAGACAACCAGTCGTTCTACGTCGGCCGCGACTGGAGCGCGTGGGGATTCTGCTTCGAGTGCTGCACCAGCACGAGCGATACCGGGGTGGAGCGCAAATCCATCGTCGCATTCGACGCGGATACTCGTTATCCGGGGGCGCGCTGGAACCTGGTGACGGCCTTCTTCGATTCGGGCGAGACCGTCGTCGGACAGGATCTCCGGACCTGGGTGTGCGGCATCCGGGGCGTGGCGAGCTATGTGCCGGATGGGTACTCTGTCCCCTTCGTCCTCCCCGCAAACCAGGACATCCTGGGCTCGGGCCGGCTGATGGTGCTGGGGGGGCAGCCCGGACTCGGTGACCTGGACCAATCCGGCTCCGTGATCGACGAATTCATGATCTGCGATTTCGGCACGCCGACCGGATCCTCGACCCCGCTCACGGAGGCATTTGTCGCCGAACGCTTTGCCGAGGGGCGCTACAGCAAGGCCAATGACGCCGCCTTCCTGTCCGGGGTCTGGATGCCGGACGGCGGACGGCCCGTGCGCCTGCTGAGGGCCTGGTGGACCGCCTGGATGCCCGGGGAGCCGAGGCTCGAGTCCCTGGTGCCCTCCGCGGGGACGGTTCCTCCGGCCGGGGTGGCGCGGCTGGTGGATGCCTCGCTCTCCGCCGCCTCCCTGGACGTGGAGATCCTGGGTCCGGCCGCCCTTCTTGCGGATGCTCCCCTCCAGCGTCTGGACCCGGGGGCATCCATCGATCGCCGGCTCGGCGCCTTCCGCTACCGGGTCCGGCTCAGGCCCACTCCGGACTGGACCCCGGCCCAGCGGGACAACCAGCCCGTGCTGGAGACGCCCTTCTTCGACGATATCACGGTTGCCTACCAGCGGGAGGGTGGGCCGAGGGTGCTGGCCTGGGAGCGCGGGGAATGAGGAGCCGGTGCCGCGGTCTCGCCCTGCTGATCGTGATCGGCGTGCTCGGCGTCCTGGCCCTGCTGGCCGTGGCCTTCGTGACCATGGCCCGGCTGGAGCGGAGGGCCTCCGAGAGCCGGACGGCCTCGACCCGGGCCCTGTTCCTGGCCCGCTCGGGGTTGGAGGACGCCCAGGCCCGGCTGGGGTGCGGACAGGATCCTACCCGAGTGGAGAGCCGTTACGGCGGGGAGGACTGGGACGCCGACGGCACGCTCAACGGGATTGAGGCGAGCGATGAGGTGGTCGCCGTCGGGCGCCTGAACGTCTTGGATTGCCCGGTGCCCCAGGCCATGCGGCCGAGCTTCCATGCCAAGGACGGGTTCGGTGCCCCGGTCCTGAACCAGGTGGACGGCCGCCGGCGGGGGATCACGGGCTCGAACGCCGCGGGCAGCTACAGCCTGAAGGTGGTGCCCCAGGGCGGGATCCACCTCAACGACGGGGATCCCTCGCTTCCCCGGACGGCGGGCTACAACGCCGTGCTCTGGCGGATGCTGGGGAACCTGGCCGAGGCGGTGGACCGCCAGGACGGGGTGGTCGGGGACGGCCCCGTGGCTCGGATCGACGGGGAGAACCTGGTCGACCGGAGGCCTGCCCGGGGCTGGCAGGGCTGGGACCAGGTGAGGGAGGTCGCCCTGGGGGGGAGCCGGGCCAAGCTGGAGGCCCTGAGGCCCTGCCTGACCCTCCAGGCCTGGGTGGACAAGCGGGTGATCCGGCCCAACGCGACCCCGCATGCTGGGGGGACAGCCGCTGACCTGGGCCGAGA
>JAHFOU010000226.1 GCA_023261525.1 Planctomycetota bacterium
GACGGTTCCAACCGGAATTCGACGAATCATTTCCCCTCCCAGGTGTAGGCCAGCACCGTCTCCCCCCCGGGAGGGACCTGGAGGCGGAAGGCCGCGGTGGCGGCATCCTTTTTCTCGTGGGGATGGCTCTGCTTCGTGATCTGCCACTCTCCGGAGGGATGCTCCAGGACCAGGATCTCGACGGGCTGGTCGGCGTGGTTGCGCAGGCGGACCTCGACCCCCTCGCGAAGGAAATTCCCGGTCCTCTGACGCCAGAGCACCTTGCGCTCCCCGACCAGGTACGGCGCGGAGCCCCGGGGGATGCGGACCTCCTCGTCCTTGGCGGTGTGCGCCAGGGCGGCCTGGGCCACCTGCTCGCTCTCGCCGTCCCTGTCCCTGGCCAGGAGGCGGACCTGGCCGCCCGGCAGGGGCATGCCGACATGGTTGGCCCGGGAGTTCTTGAAGGCCAGGCAGAGCCCCACGCCCTCGGCCCGGGAGGGCTCGTAGACGTACTCCGTACGATAGGGGACGGCCCGGGCCGAAAGCAGGCCGATCTGCTTGGTTTCCTGGTCCTTCAGCGTGGTCGGACTCTCCAGGGTATAGAGGTGGTATTCGAAGAAGGACTTCTCCTGGACCCCCAAGTTGTCCCTGGAACGGTCCATCGACAGCTCCAACGTCTTCGTCAGCTCCTCCAGCCCTTCAGGAAGCACCCGGTGAGGATCCCCGGCGATGAGTTTGAGGCGGGCGTCCTCGTAGGAGGCCCCGCTCCGGTTGTCCACCGTGACCCAGGCATCCAGGTCCAGGGTCTTCTCGTCCCTCAGCGTCATCAGGTAGTCCGCCCTCCAGGACAGGCCTCCGGTCAGGTAGGCCACCTCGGCCTCGTGGACGCTTTCCCGGGGGGCCTGGAGGGTCCAGGCCAGGGCGGGACGGGTGAGCAGGCCGCTCGGAAGTTCCGGCAGGATCGGCTCCCCGGGGAATTCGCTGCGGACCTGGCCATCAGGCAGACGGACGATGCCCTGGCCGGAGAGGAGGGTGCCCCGGGTCCTGACGAGGTCCTGGCTTCCGGGATCCCTGCGCTCGAAGGCGACCTCCCGGTCCACGTAGCGTTCCAGGACCTTCTCCCGATCCAGGAGGTCGTATTCGAAGTTCTGCTCCAGGACCCGGCATCCCAGGGGATCCGTCAGGGAGCGGAAGCGCACCGAGGTCGGATCCATATGGCCCGGCACGTCCTCGAAACGGAAGCGGTTCACCCCGGGCCTCAGGTTCAGGATCTGGCGGCGGTCCCGGACCAGGGCCAGGTCCTGGTTGAAGACCGTCACGGCAAAGCCCAGTTTCTTGACCTGGATGTCCCCGAAGACCGGCGCGGGGCCCAGGGGCTTGCCTCCGGGGCCGGGCCTCAGGGCCCAGACGCCCAGGGCCAGGAGCAGGGCCGCGGCGGCCGCCCAGGGCCTCCAGCGGGCCTCGGGACGCCTGCGGGCGGCCGCAACCCGCTCGGCCAGGCCGGGAGCCCTCAGGGAGCGGAAATGGGCCTTGAGCTGGGATTCCTGCCTTTCCAGCGCCATCCGTTCGGCGCGGCAGGCCTCGCAGGAGGCCAGGTGGGCCTCCAGGTCCGGCCGCTGCTCTTCGGGAAGGGTCCCCGAAAGGAGGTCCATGAGACGATCCCGGACGTCCTGGCAGTTCATCCTGATTCCCTCCCCTCTCGCCATTCCTCCAAGGATCCGGCCAGGGCGCGATGGGCGCGGGTCAGGCGCATCGTGACCGCCCCTACCGTGACCCCCAGCTCCCGGGCGATCTCGACGCAGGAAAGGCCCCGGTCGTAGCGCAGGACCACGACCTCCCGGTAGGGCTCCTCCAGGGCCTCCACGGCCCTCGCCACGGCCCCCCGCCTCTCCTCCTGCTCGACCGGAGGGGGCGGGGAAACCGCCTCGGCCCTCAGCTCCAGCCGGGGCGGTTTCCTGCGGACCAGGTCCGTGGAGACCCGCTCGGCGGTGGACCTCAGCCAGCCCCGGAAGGCTTCCGGGACCCTGAGGTCCCCCAGGGAGGAGAAGGCCTTCACGAAGCACTCCTGGGCCCCTTCCTCCACGTCCTGCCACCTCCTCAGCCTCGCCGCCATCAGGTTGCGCACCCAGCCCTCATGGCGCTCCACCAGGGCACAGAAGGCCTCCCGGTCCCCGTCCAGGGCCCGACGGACCAGCTCGCCGTCCGGCGGCCCTGGGTCGCGCTCGTTCATGACACAGGGATCCGGACGCCGAGGGAGATGGATCGCAACGCGGTTTTTACGATTCTTCGATGCAGGCCCGGCCGGAGAAGCTGAGGCCGCTGGCCCGCTCGAGCCGGACCTGGACGAAGGTTCCCGCCTGGGCGGCCTGTCCGGGGAAATGGACCAGGCGTCCCGAGCGGTCCCGCCCGGTCAGGCGCGAGGGGTCCCGCTTGCTGGGCCCCTCGGCCAGGATCTCCAGGGCCCGCCCCAGCTGGGCCTGGTTGCGGGCGCGGGAGGTCTCGGCCTGGGCGTCCAACAGGAGCCTGTGGCGCCTCTCCTTGTCCGCCTGGGGGACGTCGTCGACCAGGGGGAAGGCCTCGGTGCCGGGCCGGGGGGAGTACTTGAAGGCGAAGATATTCAGGAAGCCGACGGCGCGGACCTCCCTCAGGGTGGCCTCGAAATCCTCCTCGCTCTCCCCGGGATAGCCCACGATGAAGTCGCTGGTGAGCTCCAGGTCCTCCACCCGCTCCCGCAGGCGGTCCACCAGGCGGCGGTAGCGGTCCACGGTATAGCCCCGGCGCATGGCGGCCAGGACGCGGTCCGAGCCCGACTGCAGGGGCATGGGAAGGGAGGGGCAGATGGGGCCGCCTTCCGCGAAGGCCGAGATCAGTCGCTCCGTCATGTGGGCCGGATGATGGGTGATGGTGCGGACGCGGCGGATGCCCTCCGTGCCCGCGGCGGCGCGCAGGAGGTCGCCCAGGTCCGTGCCCTCCCAGCGGTAGGAGTTCACGGTCTGGCCGAGGAAGGTCACTTCCCGCACGCCCGCGGCGGCGAGCTGGCGGACCTCGGCCAGGATGGCCTCCGGGGCACGGGACTTCTCCAGCCCCCGGGTCTTGGGGACCACGCAGAAGGTGCAGGTCCGGTCGCATCCCTGGCTGACGGCCACGAAGGCCTGGAAGGCCCCCCCCCTCCGGGAAGCCTCCACCTCCAGGACCTCCCCGTGCTGTTCCAGGGCCGCCAGGTGGGTGACAGCGGGATCGTCCAGGCGTCCCAGCATCTCCGGGAGGGCGGGATAGTTCTCGGGGCCGCAGAGGAAATCCACATGGGGCAGGCGCCCGAAGAGCTCGCCCTGCTCGCGCTGGGCCATGCAGCCCAGGACCCCGATACGGCGCCCGGGGCGTTGGGCCTTCCAGCGCTTGAGGCTCCCTGCCACCGCGCTGGCCCTCTGCTCCGCGTGCTCGCGGACCGAGCAGGTGTTGATCAGGTAGAGGTCCGCGTCCTCCGGCTCCCCGGCCGTCTCCCAACCCTCGGTGGCCAGGAGGTCCCGGACCCGGTCCGCGTCGAGGACGTTCATCTGGCAGCCATAGGCCGCCAGGTAGACCCGGGGCACCCTAGGCCCCCTGCTCCGCCAGCCATTCCTCCCAGGCCCGGGTGGCCGCCTCGCGGCGGGGCTCTGCGGCCTCGGGGTCATAGCACCGGTCCAGCCCCGTCATCCGGCGCAGGGAATCGATGGCCGCGCGGCGGACCTCCGCGGAGGGATCCTTGCGCAAGGCCCCCACCAGGGCGGCCCTGACCCGGGCCGGCTCCAGGAGGCCCAGGGCCTCCGCACAGGCAACGCGCAGGGAGACCGGCTGGCGGGCGTCCTCCAGGAGGGCCGAGAGGAGCCCGGCGGCGTCCGCATCCCCCATCCGTCCCAGGGCGAGGGCCGCGGCCTCCTGGACCGTGACCTCCCCGTCCTTGAGGAGATCCCGGAGCTTGGATGCGGCCCCCAGGGTCTTGAGCTTTCCCAGGGCCCTGCAGGCCTCCTCCCGGACGGAGGGATTGGGGTCCTCCAGGCGCCCGGTCAGCAGGTCCGCAGCCGAGGCGTCCCCCAGGGCCCCATAGAGCCAGGTGAACTGGGCCCGGGCCGTGGCAGGAAGCTTGCCGCGATCGGCCTCCCGGAGGGCCGGCAGGACCGCAGGCCCCCGCTTCAGGAGGGCCCTGCGGGCCTTGAGGGCGTCCGGCTCCACGCCGGCCCTCAGGGTGGCCAGAAGCTCCTGCACCGAAGGCTCGGTCGGCTCAGGCCCCGAAGGGCCGGCCTCGACAGGCTGGGCGGGAGCCGAGAGGGCAGGCGGCGGGTTCGGCAGGGGCCGGGGCGGGACGGTCGCGGGAGGAGGCTGCGCCGGAGGC
>JAHFOU010000013.1:0-13368 GCA_023261525.1 Planctomycetota bacterium
CCCTGCCCCTCTTCCGCAACCAGGAGCTGGTGGTGGTCGGCGGCGGGGACAGCGCCGTGGAGGAGGGCACCTACCTGACCAAGTACGCCTCCAAGGTCCACCTGGTCCACCGCCGCGACACCCTGAGGGCCTCCAAGGCCATGCAGGAGCGCCTCTTCGCCAACCCCAAGATCGCCCCGGCCTGGTTCAGCGAGGTCGTCGAGGTGCTCGGGGACAAGAAGGTGGAAGGCGTCCGCCTCAAGGACGTCCGCACCGGCGCGGTCCGCACCCAGCCCTGCGCGGGGCTCTTCCTGGCCATCGGGCACCAGCCCAACACGGATTTCCTGAAGGGCCAGGTCCAGCTCGACGAGAAGGGCTATGTGCTCCTGAAGCAGAGGACGTACACCTCGGTCGAGGGGGTCTTCGCCTCCGGGGACGTGGCCGACCACGTCTACCGCCAGGCCATCACCGCCGCCGGCTCGGGCTGTGCGGCGGCCCTGGACGCCGAACGCTGGCTCGAGGCGCAGGGCGCCCATTCCTGAGAAACCCCGCGGGGAGACCCCTCCTCCCGCGTCCTCCCCTGCGGAGGGCTTTGAAGCCCTCCTGGCCCGCATGGAGCCCAGGGTGATGGCCTATCTCAGGACCCGCAGCGCCTCCCGCGCCGAGGCCGAGGACTTCTTCCAGGAGACCTTCCTGAGGGTCTGGAAGGCCCCGCCGGCCCCCGGGACCCCGGCGGACTTCTACGTCCTCTCCATCGCCCGCAACCTGGCCGTCTCCGGGCACCGGCGCCGCACCCTGGAACTGGCGGACCTCAGGTCCCGCGCGCCCCGCGCCGAAGGAGCCCCGGACGCGGATCCGGGCGAACGGGAGGAGGTC
This sequence comes from Planctomycetota bacterium, assembly GCA_023261525.1. Lineage (GTDB taxonomy): Bacteria > Planctomycetota > SBBH01 > JAHFOU01 > JAHFOU01 > JAHFOU01. The sequence continues at coordinate 856 of JAHFOU010000013.1, forward strand.
CGCCGCCTGAGGACGGCCCTGGCCGGCCTACCCGAGGAGCTGCGCGAGGTCGCCTCCCTCAAGACCCAGGCCGGACTGTCCTGGGAGCAGATCGGGAAACTGATGGGCTTCTCGGCCGACACCGCCGCCCGGCGCTACGCCGAGGCCCTGGACGCCCTGAGGAAGGAGCTGGGCCCATGACCTGCGAGTCCCTCAAAGCCCATCTGGCCGCCCGGGCCGCCGGGGAGGACCTGCCCGGGGCCGAGGCGCTGGACAGGCACCTGGCGGACTGCGCCGCCTGCCGGGCCGAGCTGGCCTCCTGGACCGCGCTCTCGGGGCGCCTGGGCGCCGACCTCCCCGCGCCCGACCCGTCCCGACGTGCGCGCCTGAGGGCGGCAACCCGCTCGCACCTCCTGCCCCGCCTTGCGGCCGTGGCCGCGGGACTGCTCCTGGCCCTCGGAATCCTGCTCACCCGGTCCGGAAGGGCGCCAGCGCCTCCGGAGGATTGGCGCCTGGCCTTCCTGGACGCCCGGGCCGAAGCCTCGGGCGTGATGCTGGCGCCGGGACTGAACCCCCTCCATCGACAGGAGATGCCCCAGGCGCCCCCCGGAGGGCCTGGCGGAAAGCCGGCGGGGGCGGCCTGGTCCGCCCCCGAGGGAATGGAAGCCCTCTCTCTTTTCCAGACCCAGTTCCCCCGGCCGCTCTGGATTCCCGAGGCCCTCCCGCCCGGGATGGCGCTGGCCTCGGCCCAGGTCGCCCGTCCGGGCCCGGGCCGCAAGGCGGCCGTGATCGTCTTCGCCGGAGGGGGGCGCCGTCTCCTCCTGTTCCAAGAGGCTTCGGCTGCCACGGCCCCGCTGTCCGTCGGGCCTGGACGGCGGACCGCGAGCTTCCTGCGAGACGGCCTGGCGGTCACCGTGGCGGCCGAGGGGTTCGACGAGTCGACCTGGCGCCAGCTCTCCGAAGCCTGGACGTCCAGCCCTCCCCATTAATCCCCGGAACCCTGCGGGGCCTCCCCGCCCCATGCGTCTTCCCTGCAACCCCTCGGGAGAGTCCCCATGAACCGACGCCTTGCCTTCTGGTCCCTGCTCGGAACCCTGACCCTGCCCGGGATGCTGCCCGGGGACATGGCCCCCGAGCCGGCGCGGAACGCCGCGCCCTCCCTGACCCCCCAGGACGCCTCCACGCAGGTCGCCATCGAGATGGCCGCGGAAGAGGTCTCGCTGAAGCTGAGCCCGTCCCGGCTCCAGGTCGAAGCCGTCTTCCACATGCGCAACCCGACCTCCTCCGAGATCCGGATGAAGGTGGGCTTCCCGGCGGGCCGGGACCGGGACGACCTCCAGGAGTTCGCGGTGACCCGGGACGGGAAGGCCGCCGACCTGGGCATCGTGGATCGGGGCCCCGCGGGCAGGGAGGCGCACGACTACGGGATCACCTGGGACGCCGTCTACCCGGCAGGGAAGACCGTGACGGAGGTGGTCCGCTACCGCATGGAGGTCTCCCCCAACAGCATCCCCACGCTGGCGGGCTACATCCTCCATACCGGGGCGCCCTGGGCCGGGAAGATCGGCAAGGCCGTGGTCACTCTGACCCTGGCCGAGGGGCTCAGCGTCGATCACCTGAGCGGTCTCCAGCCCGCGGGATCCTCGCGCACGGACCGGGGGGCGGTCTGGACCTTCCGGGACCTGGAGCCCACGGAGCAGGACGACATCCAGGTCTCCTTCCATTTCGACACGGATGCCCTGGCCGATGCGTCCGACCGCCTCGCGAAGACCCCGGGGGACCCTGAGGCGAGCAAGGCCTACTGCCGGGCGGCCGGGCACATGCTGGACTCCTACGGCATCCCGGAGGCCCTGGAGGCGGGGAAGATCCTGGCCATCGTGAGGACCTACGAGAACGACTGGTGGCTGAGGGACCAGAAGCGCCTTCCCGTGCTCCTGCACTGGGCCGTGGACAAGGCCGCCAAGGGCGACGCGGATGCCCGCGCCCTCCTGCCCCGCCTCAAGGATCTCCTGACCGCGATGTGCGACGGGCGGGTCCGGGTGGACCAGCGCGCGCTCCGCCAGGAAGAGGAGGCCTACATCCGCGAGAACACCGGGAAGCCGGGCTGGGTCCCGCGCGAGCCGGTATGGCCGTCCGAGATCGAGGCGAAACCCGCCGCGGACCAGCTCCCGGGCGTCCGGACGGATCTGGCCGCCGCCGAGAGGCTCCTCCCACCAAAGGGAGATACCGTCTACAGCCCCGAACAGGTCCTGACACTGCAGGGCCGCCTGGTGAACCAGCGCATCCTCTGCCAGGGCGTCCTCGGGGGCGATGTGGATGGCAAGGACGACCCTTTCGAACGCAGAAGGCATCCCACCTTGAAGCGGGCGGAGCTCGTTTCCCCCCGGGACCTCCATGAGACGAAGGCAAAGGACATCCCCCGCCTCGAGCTGGTGCCCCCGAAAGAGGGCATGAAGGCCCTGACGCCCTTCACCCGCTCCGAGGTCCTCGTGAAGGGCCGCCTGGTCGGCGGCCGGGGCCCGGGGGATGGGGCCCTTCGCCTCGAGGTCGAGGAGGTCCGATTCCCGGACCGCAAGCCCGATCCCTCCCTCCACCCCAGGACCGTCGCGGCCCTCAAGGCCGATCCCAAGCTCCAGGGGAAGCCGGTCGCCCTCATCGGGTACGTGCAGGACCACGGCAGCGCCTGGCCCTCGCCCTTCCTGGGCGACGGTCCGGACAAGGTCCAGGAAATGGGGAAGTTCCCGGTCGGGGACGGGATGGGCATCTCGCCGGGACCCAACCTCCTGCTGGACACGGTCGAGAGGGACCTGAGCCTCCGGAATCCGGCCAAGGGCGGCTGGATGAGGGTGGAAGGGTTCTGGTCCGGGCCCGGGCAGTTCGAGTACTTCGTCGCGGTGCTCGCCACCCCGCTCACAACCGAGGAGGCCAAGGCCGCCCTCCGCACGGAGAATGGACGATAGGCGGGGGCTTCTTCCTCAGGACCTGAGGGCCCGGCGCAGGGCGCCGAGGAAGACGGCCACGCCCAGCCCCAGCCCGGTGGAGAAGACCGTCCAGGGAAAGGCCATCTCCCCCTCCCGGCAGACCAGGCAGGCGCGGGCATGGGTCGTGAACGCGAGGATGATGGTGAGACCGGCCACCCCTTCCAGCGCCCAGTCCAGGGGACGGACGAAGGCCCCCAGGTCCTTCTCCTCCCAGCGGAGGCAGGCCCAGCCGGCCCCCACCAGGGCCAGGGCCACCAGGCAGGGCGCCAGGACGGGCCCCACCCAGGGCACCGGCAGCAGGAAGAGGAGATCCCAGGTCCCCAGCGAGGCCGGCCAGCAGAGGAAGACCTTGAGCCAGGCGTAGTAGAGGAGGTCCCAGAGCCCGAAGGAGATCAGGAACAGGGCCCAGCGTTGCCAGCGGGTGCGGCCGGCCAGCACGGACACGGCGGCCAGCATGACCAGGGTAGCCGCCTCGCGCAGGAGCTCCACCAGGCCGATGCGGCGGGCGGGGCCCTCCGCCAGGAGATCCATCACGGGGAAGCGGAACCCCGTGGGGCAGTACAGCTCCCTGAGGTAGACGACGACGGCCGCCTCGACGGCCGCCATGGCCAGCGAGAAGAGCACCACCCAGAAGACGCGGCGCTCCAGGCCCACCCCGGGATGATACCCAAATTCGGATTTTCCTCAGAACGTCCCGATGCCCCGGGCGTCTATAGTCCCGATCCAGGCCACACCATGGAGACCTTCCGCATGCGCACTTCCCACCGTTGGCTCCTCCTGTCCCCCCTGCTGCTGCCGCTCTGGGGCCCCGGCCTCCTGGCCGAGGAGAAGGCCGCCCCGAGGGAGATCCAGGCCCCCATCACCTCGGTCACGGTCTACTCCGACCGGGCCCGCGTCACGAGAACCAGCGAAGGCCTGACCCTGGGTCCGAGAACCCTCCTGAAGGTCTCCGGCCTCCCGGACGGCATGGCGGACGACTCGGTGCGGGTCTCCCTGCCCGGACATCCCTCCGCCCAGGTCCTGTCCGTGGACGTGGAACGCCGCTTCCTGGACAAGTTCACGACCGACGATGCCCGCAAGCGCCAGGAGGCCGTCCGGGCGCTCGAGGAGGAGGGCCAGCGCCTGGCTGCGCGCGAAGGCGCCCTGGCCCGGGAGGCGGAGCTTCTCCAGGGCCTGGCCGTGGGCGCCCAGCCCAATCCCGGCCAGCAGGGCCAGACGAAGACCCTGACCCCCGAAGGCTGGGGGAAGGTCCTGGACGCCGTCGCCGCCGACCTGGCCGTCAACGCCAAGTCCCGTCTGGAGGCCGCCGCCACCCGCCGGGACTGGGAGCGCCGCCTCGCCTCGACCCGCCAGGCCCTCCAGGAGGTCCAGGCCTACCACCGCACGGCGGAGAAGGTCCTGACCGTGGAGATCGCCGGCCCCGCCCAGCCCAAGGGCGCGGGTCCCCTGGAGGTCTCCTACCTGATCGGCGGGGCCCGCTGGACGCCTTCCTACGACGTCCGTGTCCTGCCCGCCGAGAGCCGCATCCAGGTGGTCCGCCACGCCGTGGTCCAGCAGGGCACGGGGGAGGACTGGACGGACGCCGCCCTGGTCTTCTCCACCGCCATCCCGGCCGTCTCGGCCACCCTGCCCGACCTCATGGCCTGGAGGATCATGGAGGCCGAGGTCCCCCGCCCGGCCCCCGCGGCACCCCCCATGATGGATGCGATGGAAAAGGCAGACTCCCTGAGGGAGGAGCGCGATGGTGAGGGATACGAGGACAAGAATGCGGCCGTCTCCGGAGAAGCGAAGACCAGGTTCTCCAGCAGGGCCAAGGGCTCCATGGAAAACGGCCGGTTGTACCTTCGCCGATCCCGCAATGCCGAGGATCTCCGGAAGCCCAAGGACGCGTTGGATGAGTTCTCCCGCTGGGTCCCTCCCTGCCAGCTCGCCGCCGGCTACGACTACGCCTTCCCGGCCCTCAAGCCCGAGACGGTCAAGTCCGACGGGAGCTCCCGGCGCGTGGCCCTGGGCACGGACAGCTTCCCCGCCGCCCTGCGGTACGAGGCGGCCCCCCTCGTCTCCCCCTTCGCCTACCTGGCCTGCGACCTGAAGAACGACTCCAAGGCCCCCTACCTTGCCGGCGAGAGCAACATCTTCCTCGGAGGGGACTTCCTGGGCGCGGCCGAGCTCGGGACCGTGGGCCTGGGCGAGACCGCCACCGTGCCCCTCGGCGTGGACGAGAAGATCAAGGTCACGCGCAAGGCCCGGGACCTGAAGGGAAGCGCCGGCCTCTTCAACACCAAGGAGAGGACCTGCACCGAGGTGGAGATCTGCGCCACCTCCTTCCTCAAGGCCCCGGTGACGCTGAGGCTGCTGGACCGCCTGCCCTACGCCTTCCAGGACGACATCCAGGTGGAAGAGGCCGGGAAGGCCACCCCGGCGCCCTCCGAAAAGACCCCGAAGGGCATCCTCGTCTGGAACCTCGCGCTCACGAACGCCCAGCCCCTCACCGTGACCTTCTCCTATGCCGTCAAGACCCCGGACGACTTCGACCTCTCCCAGACCTCCGACCCCCAAGGAGCCAAGTAGCCATGCGGCCCACCCCCTTCGCCTTCCTGTCCCTGCTCGCCGCCCTCCCCTGCCTTCAGGCGGCCCCGGCCCCTGCGCCCTCCCGCATCTCTGCGGTCACGGTCTATGAGGACCGGGCCCTGGTCACGCGGACCCTGGCCTGCGTCCTGCCCCAGGGCCTCAGCACCCTGAGGTTCGAGGGCCTCCCTGCCGGCCTGGACGAGCGCACCCTGCGCGCCGGTGTGGACGGAACGGCCACGGCAAAGGTCGCCGGCATCACGTCCTCCCTGACCCGCGCCACCGCGCCCGCCGACGAGCGCGTCCGGGCCCTGGAGGCCGAGCTGGAGGGATTGAGCGACCAGGCCGCCGCCACGGACGAGGCCCTGAGGGCCCTGGGCATCGAGCGGCGCTACCTGGAGGCCTACCGCCAGTTCTCGAGGGCTGCCTTCTCGGAAGGCACTACCGCGGCGGCCCCGGCCACGTCGGACTGGAACAAGACCCTGGCCTTCCTGCGGGAGAGGTCCCAGGCGGCCGACGAGCGGGGCGTCCTCCTGGCACGGGAGCGCCGCGAGCTCCAGGAGAAGATGGCCGTCACGACCAGCCGCCTCGACCAGCTGAGGACCCCCGAGGAGCGCGTCACCCGCACCGCGGAGGTGACCGTGGAGGCCTCCCAGGCCGGCAACGCCACCGTCTCCTGCACCTACCAGGTCGGCGGGGCCGCCTGGGCCCCGGTCTACGACGCCCGCTTCGATCCCGAGGGCAAGACCATCGCCCTGGGCTACTTCGGCGCCGTGCGCCAGCAGACCGGCGAGGACTGGACCGGCGTGACCATCACCCTCTCCACGGCCCGGCCCTCCGTGGGCGCCGCACGGCCGAAGCTGGCGGCCCTCCAACTCTCCGGCCGCAAGCGCGAGCATCGCCAGGAGGTCGCCCTGGCGGGCAAGATGGAGGAGCGGGAAATCAACCAGGCCCCCGGAGAGGCCGAGGCCGCAGGCTCCGGGGCGGGCGGGGGCGGGACCCTGGCCCTCGTCCAGGACCAGGGCCCCTCGGTGACCTTCGAGATCCGCCAGCCGGCCTCCATCCCCTCGGACGGGCGCCCCGCCCGGGTGGCCATCGCCGAGGCCGTCCTGAAGCCGGAGCTGGCCTACGAGGCCATCCCCAAGCTGAGGCCGTACGCCTACCTCAAGGCCTCCCAGGACAACCCCACGGGCCTGCCCCTGCTGGCCGGACCCGTCCAGATCCACCGCGCCTCCGGGTATGTGGGCACCGCGGACCTGAGGTTCACCGCGCCGGGCCAGCCCCTGGCCCTTTCCCTGGGCGTGGACGAGGCCGTGAAGGTGCACCGCACCGTCCTGCGGGAGACCGAGGAGGAGGGCAAGGGCCTGAGGAACCGCCGCGTGATGACCCGCGCCTACGACGTCGAGGTCGCCAACTACACCCAGGCCCCCCAGGCCGTGCGTCTCCTGGACCAGATCCCCGTCTCCCAGCTGGAGAAGGTGGAGGTGAAGCTGGATCCCTCCACCACCGCGGGCGCGGTCCCCGACAAGGACGGGATCATGACCTGGGTCCTTCCCCTGGCGCCCGGGGAAAAGCGGACGGTACATCTGGAATTCACGGTCACGATGCCGGAGAATTACCGCCTGCCGTGACCTTCCACCGCCTCCGTCCCGCCGCGCTCGCCCTCCTCCTGGCCGGGTGCTGCGTGGGCGGGCCTCCCCTGCCGTCCTTCCCGGCCCTGAAGGACGACGAGGTCCTCGAGCAGCTGAGGGCCCGCCAGGCCCGCATCGGGACCCTGGTGGCGGAGGGATCGGGAAGTCTCACCGGCCTCAAGGGCGCCGAGGGCAGCTTCCGCTGGCAATGCTGGGCCCAGGGAAGCTCCCGCCTGCGCCTGACCCTGACCCACCGCCTCAAGGGCCTGCTGGCGGACGCCCTGATCGAGGGGGACCGGGTCTCCTGCTACGATCCCGAGGCCGGCACGCTGGAGAAGGGGGACCTGGACACCCTTCGGGTGCCCGGCCTGGCCCAGACGGCCTCCCTGGTCCGCCTCCTGGCCGGCCCGGCCGACACCCTCGCCTTCGAGCCCGACGGGCGGCTGGGGTTGGACGGTGCCGCGGGCCGCCGCTGGCGCATCCTCCTGGACCGCACCCACCTCACCTACGGGACGGCGGAGCTCCGCGCCGGGGAGACCATCCTGGCCCGGGCCTCCTTCGAAGGAGAGGCCTACCGGATGGCGGGGCCCGTCCCCTGGCCCATGCGGATGACGGTGGACCGGCCGGGGGAACCCTGGAAGCTGAAGCTCCGCTTCACCGACGTCCAACCCGGGGCCCCCCTGGATCCCGGAATCTTCAAGATGACGGTCCCCGAGGGGACCAAGGTCGTCGAAGCCCCCTAGGGGAACGGATGCACCGTCTCCGGGCAACCCTGGACGGCCTGAGCGTCCACTATGCCGGGCTCCCCCATTTCCCCAGGAACTTCACCCGGGACAGCATCGTCTCGGCCCTGATCTGCGGGGATCCGGACCTGCTGGGCGAACAGCTCGGCTTCTGCGCCGGAAGACAGGGGTGCGCGGCGGATCCGAGGACCGGGGAGGAGCCCGGCAAGATCTTCCACGAATGGCCCGGCTACCCCTTGAGGGGCCTGTCCACGGCCTACAACGCCTGTGACACCACGGCCCTCTTCCTGATCGGGCATGCGGCCTATCGTCGGATGGGCGGGGACCCGGCCCTGGCCGAGACCCAGGCCCCGGCCCTCCGGAAGGCCGTGGGCTACATCCTCGCCCACCTGAAGGACGGGCTCTTCTTGGAGGACCCGGGAGCCTGCGGGGCCTCCCGCTTCGCCCTGAAGGTGACCTACTGGAAGGATTCCGTCGTATGGGCCCGCCCGGACGGGGAGCCCGACTGGCCGGCCGCCTTCACCCTGGCCCAGGCCCAGAACCTCTGCGCGCTCCGCGCCGCGAGGGGACTCCTGGGGACCCGGGAGCTAGACACCCCGGCGCAGGGGATGCTGGCCGCGATGCAGGAACTCTGGGATCCTTCTTCCGGGACCCTCCTGATGGCCCTGGACCGCAAGGGGCCGATCCGGGGGGTGAGTTCGGATGCCCTGCACGCCTTGTACTACCTGGAACCCGGAGACCTCTCTTCCGAACAGGCCGGACAGATCGCTCGGAGCTCCGAGGTCCTGGAGACCCCGGCCGGGTACAGGACCCTGGATCCCGCCCTGGCCGCACACCTGAAGAGCGGCTATCACGCCCGCACGGTCTGGCCCTTCGAACAGGCCCTCCTCCATGCGGCCGCGCTCCGGTTTGACCTTCCTCACGTAGCGGAAGTCGCCGGTCGGGTGATGCCCTTCCTCGATACGGATCCCGAGATCCTGACCCTGGAGGACGGGGAGATCCGCAAGGGCGGCTGCGACCCCCAGCTCTGGACCCTGGCGGCGAAACGGTACTTCGGAGGCCTGCCGGGCCCCTAGTCCCTCTCCACCAGGATCGCCCCGCCCTGGCCGCCCCCGATGCAGAGGGTGGCGGCCCCGCGCTTGAGTCCACGGCGGCCGAGTTCGTACAGAAGGGTCAGGACCAGGCGGGCCCCCGTGGCCCCCACGGGATGACCGATGGCGATGGCGCCCCCGTTGACGTTGAGGCGGGCCGGGTCGATCTCCCCGACCGCGCCGCGGTTCAGGTGCTCGCGGCACCAGGCCTCCGAGGCCATGGCCTTGCGGCAGGCGATGACCTGGGCGGCGAAGGCCTCGTTCAGCTCGATCAGGTCCAGGTCCTTCAGGCCCAGGCCACGGCGGTCCAACAGCTTGGGCAGGGCGTAGGCCGGGCCCAGTCCCATGCGCTCCGGCTCCAGGCCGGCCCAGAGGTAGTCCACGAGGTAGCCCAGGGGCTTGTGCCCGTCGGCCTTGGCCTTCTCCTCGGTCATCAGGAGGACGGCGGCGGCCCCGTCCGTGATCCCGCAGGCGTTGCCCGGGGTCACCGTCCCCCCGCGGCGCTCGAAGACCGGCCTGAGCTTGGCCAGGGCCTCCATCGACTGGGTGTCCCGAGGCCCGGTGTCCTTGTCCAGCACCTTCTCGTACTTCGGGGGGACGCCCACGGGGCAGATCTCGGCGGCGAGACGCTCCCGGGCCGCGCAGGCCTTGCGGTGGCTGTCCAGGGCGAAGGCGTCCTGGTCCTGGCGGGTGATGCTCCACTCCCGGGCCAGCTTCTCCGCGGTCTGCCCCATGGACAGGCCGGTGAAGGGATCCGTCAGACCCTCGATTAGGGCGATGCGGGGCTTGAAGTCCTTGAGGCGGAAGGCGGTCATGGCCCCCAGGCGGGCCGGCAGGGTCTTGGCCCCGGCGAGACGACCCAGCTTGTCGGCATAGGAGCGGGGGAAGGTCAGGGGGAAGGAGGACATGGACTCGGTGCCTCCGGCCAGGATGACCCGGGAGCGGCCGGCGGCGGCGCGGTCCATGGCCGTGGTTAGGGATTCCAGGGCCGAGGCGCAGTTGCGGTGCACGGTGGAGGCGGGGACGGACTGGGGCACCCCGGCGTTCAGGGCCACGACCCGGGCGATGTTGGCCGCATCCGAGGGCTGGCCGGCGCATCCGAAGATGACCTCGTCCACGACCGCGGGATCCAGGCCGGAGCGGTCCAGGCAGTCCCGGGCGGCGGCCCGGCCCAGCTCCTGGGGCGGGACCTTGGCGAGGTCGCCCCCGGCCTTGGCGAAGGGCGTGCGGACGGCGGCGATGACGGCCAGGCGGGGCATGGCCGGGGATTATACTCCCGGAGTGTCCGAACCCCTCGTGATCGTAGGCGCCGGAGCCGCCGGATTGGCCGCGGCCATCACGGCAGGCGAGGCCGATCCTGCCCTCCACCCCCTCCTCCTGGAGAAGAACGACCAGCCCGGGGTGAAGCTCCTCATCTCCGGCGGTGGGCGCTGCAACATCACGGCCGACGCCTCGGCCCGGGAGGTGGCGGAGGCTTTCGGAGGCGGCGGGAAGTTCCTGAGGAATTCCCTCGGGGCCTTTCCTCCGGACAGGATCCGCCAGTGGCTGGACGAGGCCGGCGTCCCCACCCATGTGGAGTCCCCCCGCAAGGTCTTCCCGGATTCCGGAAAGGCCCGGGACGTGGTCGAGGCCCTGGTCGCCCGCGCGAAGCGGGCCGGGGTCAGGATCGCCTGCGGCCGGGCGGTGACGGACCTGAGGCGGGAAGGGGACCTCTGGAAACTGGAGACCCCCGCGGGCCCGCTGACGGCCTCCCGGGTCCTCCTGACGGCGGGAGGCTCCTCCTATCCCAAGACCGGGACCTCGGGCGACGCCTACGCCTGGCTCCAGGCGGCGGGGCACAGCCTCTCCCCCTTGAGACCGGCCCTGGTGCCCTGGACCGTGGCCCTGCCCTGGGTGCGGAGCCTGGCCGGCCTGACCCTGGAGGACGCGGTGGTGACCCTGGACCTGGGCGCCAAGCCCTCCGAGCGGGGCGGTTTCCTTTTCACCCACCAGGGCGTCTCGGGCCCGGGCCCCATGAACCTGAGCCGCCACCTCCCGCCGGACCGCAAGGGCCCCTGCCGCCTCCTCCTGGACCCGATGCCGGAAGTTTCCCTGGAGACCCTGGTGGGGATGATCCGTGCCTGGAGGCTCCCGCTTCCGGCCCGCCTGGCCGAGGCCCTCAGGCCGGAGGGCAAGCCCCAACACTGGACCCGGGAGGAGCTTTTGACCATCGCGCAGCGGCTCAAGGCCGTCCCCCTCCAGCCGGCCGAGCCCATGGGCTATGACAAGGCCGAGGTCACCCAGGGGGGCGTCGTGCTGGACGAGGTGGATCCCAAGACCATGGCCTCCCGCAAGGCGCCGGGCCTCTTCATCGCCGGGGAGCTCCTGGACCTGGACGGCCCGATCGGCGGCTACAACCTGGCGGCGGCCTGGGCGACGGGCGTGGCGGCGGGGCGGGCGGCCTCCGGGACATGAGCGCGAGGAAACCTGGAACCTCGCGGGGGCTGACGGCGTCCAACTTCCTATGCGTGTAGCCTCCCTGCTCTGTCTGACCTGCTGGCTCTCCACGGCCTCCGCGGCCCCTTCCGCCCTCGAGGACGAGGTCCCCGCCAGCGTCCGCAGGCTCGGGGACCCTTCCCCCCAGGAAAGGGAGAAGGCCACGGAACGCATCCTGGACTGGGCAGCCCAAGATTCCGCCGCCGTCCTCGCCCTGCTTCCCGAAAAGGACAACGACCCCGAGGTCCAGGAGAGGCTGGACCGGCTCCGCAAACGCGTCCCCCTGGAGGCCGTGAGGCGGGAAGCCACGAAGGCCGTGGGAGACGCCCCGGAGCTCCGCAAAGAGATCGAACGCCTCTTCGACGAGCCCTCCCCGGAGGCCGTCAAGGCCTTCGCCCAGAGCGAGACGGCGTCCCGGAACCCCCGCGCCGCCGGGGTCCTGGCCGCCCTCCTGAACGGCGCCGCCTCCCCGGAGCTCCGCCTCGCAGGCCTGGACGCCCTCGGGAGCCTCCATGCCGATTGGGAGCCCCAGCGCCAGGCCCCGGTCACCGCCGCCGTGGTCGCCTGCCTGAAGGACAAGGCCCTCCTCCCCCGCGCCCTGCACGCCCTCCAGATGCTGCGCGATCCCGCCGCGGCCGAGGCCGTCAGGCCCTTACTCCAGGATCCCGACCCCGGGATCCGGGCCCTGGCTGCGGACACGGCGGGGAAACTCGGCGACAAGGCCCTCGCCACGGACCTGGCCCCCCTGCTGGAGGACAAGGACCTCTCCGTGCGGCGCGAGACCCTGGGCGCCCTGGGCGCACTCGGCGCGCCGGCCTCGGTGGGGGTCCTGATCCGCTACCTGGAAACACGGCGTCCCGAAGCCCTCTGGGTGGAAGCCTTCGGAGCCCTGGAAGCGCTGGGAAGGATCGGGGACCGCTCCGCCGTGGCCGCCGTCGCGAAGGCCCTGGGGGACAAGGTTCCGGAGGTGCGCGCCGCGGCCTGCAGGACCCTGGGACGCCTGGGCGGGCCGGAAGCCTCCCGGGCCCTGAGGGGACTGCTCTCC
>JAHFOU010000013.1:13378-17021 GCA_023261525.1 Planctomycetota bacterium
ACGCCGGGATGCGCGGCGACGCCACATCCGCCCTGGCGGAGATGAACGATGCGGAGGCGGCCCCCCTGATCCGGAACCTGCTGGAAGATCCCTCCGAACCGGTGAGGCAGGAGGCGGACCGGGCGCTGAGACGCCTGGCCGGGGAAGCGGTCTCCGACGAGAAGAAGCCCGGGCGCTAGCCCGCGCGGGGCGTCAGGAAACCCACCGAGGACGTGAAGCCGTGGAGGAAGGTCCGCCCGCCGACCGGGCCGACCTCCCCGTTGCAGAAGAAGCCGCCCAGGGGCAGGCCCGGCAGGGAGGCCCTCAGCACCCTCGAATCGTGGTCCGCATCCCCGTACATCCCCACCCCGCGGCCGTTGCAGGCGAAGACCAGGGCCGCGCCGGGTGGATGGGCCGCCAGTTCCGCCTCGCGGTGCCCCAGCAGGGCCCTCAGGTCCTCGTCCGCGGTCAGGCCGTCGCGCACCTGGAGCTGGACCGTCTGGCCCCGGCGGATCAGGTCCCCCACCGCCACGGCGCCGGACGCCTCATCGGCCCCGATCAGGCCCCGGATCAGGAAGTCGCCCCGGTGGAACTCCCCCTTGGCCTCGTCCACCACCCGGCCGAGGAGGAGGGCCGTGGCGGCCAGCTCCCGGTCCCGGCCCTTCAGGGCTTCCACCGTCTCCCGGATGGCCGTCAGGGCCGGCTGGCCGGCCAGCTGCTGGATGACGTTCTTCTCCCCCTTGGTGATCACGAAGCGGGGACCGATGGGCCGGCACCCCTGGGACACGAGGGGCCGGATCTCCGCCGCCCCGGTGAGCACCAGGCCCACGGCCCCCTCCCGCAGGACCTCGCCGTCCCTGAACAGGGCGTGGCCGCCCGGGGCATCCGCCTCGCTGGAGACCCCGCCGACCTTGACCGAGGCGGGGAAGGCGCCGTCCAGGACCGCCAGCAGGCGGTTCGGGTCGATGGAGAAGGGATCCGGCAGGATCACGAAGGACGGCCTGTCCGCAGGGGAGACGTCCAGGCGGGAGAGCCAGGCCCCGGGGTCCTCCAGGTCGTCCTGGGTGACCTGGAAGGTCCGGACCGAGGCTCCGGGCAGGGATCCGGCCAGGGCCGCCACCGCGGGGCCGTCCTCCACCTCCCGGCCGTCGGCCAGGACCCCCGCCCCCGTGCATCCCAGGAGGGAGGCCGCGGGCCCGAGGGCCTCGCGGAAAACCTGGGCGGCCCGCTCGTCCTGGGCGCGGTGGTGGGGCGTCAGGAAGAGCAGGGCGAGCGAGGCCGGCTCGCCCGCCAGGCCCTTGCGGAGGGAGGCCGCGGCCTGCTCGACGGCCTTGAGGGTGTCCCGCTCCGTCGAAACGGCGGACGCGAAGCGCACGCGGCCTACTTCTTCTCTTCGCCGCCCTCGGGAGCCTCGTTCTTCCCCTCCCCTTCGACTTCGGGCTTCTTCTCGGCCTCGGGGTTCTCCTCGATGCTCTTGGCGGCCTCCAGGACGCGGGCCATGGGGAGGACGACGAGAAGGGGGTGCATCTGCCCGGAGTCCGGATCCGGCTCCTTGACCACGGTCGTCAGGCCCACCAGCTTGCCCTCGGCGTCCAGGACCACGCAGTTGGAGCCGGCCGCATCGGCCACCATGTACATCAGGCGGGGCTTCTGGATCACGGAGATGACCCGGGAGGACTGGCAGAAGGGCTCCGGATGGACGGACGTGAGGCGGCGCAGCAGGAAGACCTCGTCGCCCAGCTCCAGGGCCTTCTCCCGGGCGACGGGCGCCGCGGGAAGGGCCGGGGCATCCTTGGCCGTGGGCTTCAGGAAGAGCAGGCCGTAGTCGGCATCGCGGCCAACCACCTTGACCTCGATCTCCTTGCCGTCCGTCTGGACGACCTGAAGGCTCTTGAAATCGATGTTGACCCCGGCGGGAAGCTCGGGATTGGAGGTCACCAGCAGGCCCCCGGCGTTGACGCAGACCACCGGGCTCTCGCCCTTGCCCTCGCGGGTCTGCCCCCGGAAGGACAGGGAGAGGGTGGAGCGGAGGGTCAGGAAGGAACCGGTGTAGCCGCTGACGGCGGCGCGGAGGTGCTCGGCGGATTCGTCGGCACAGGCGATGGCCAAGCCGCAAAGGGACAGGACGGTCAGGGTGCGGATCCTCACGGCTTCTCCTCCTTCTTCGGTGCCTTCGGGTCTGTCGAGTCTTTCGCCTCTTCCTTCGGTTGCACGGCCTGGACCGATGCCAGGATCTTGGACAGGGGCAGGACCGCGGGAAGGGTGATCTCCTCCCCGTCCGGATTGCGGTCCTTCAGGGTGGCCACCACGCCGACCACCTCCCCGGCGGGCGTCACCACGAGCCCCCCCATGAAATGGGGCGCGATGCCGGTGAAGAGCCAGGCGTGCTCCGGGCTCACCAGCGCGCAGCAGACCCGCACGGAGCGGCCGACGTTCTCATCGGGGGCGGTGTGGATCCGGCGGTCGATGAGGATCAGCTCATCCCCCAGCTGGGGCTCCTTGGCCATCTTGGACATGTCCAGGGGCACCAGGCCCGCCGCCTTGGGGTCCTTGACGTCCTTCGCGACGACGAACATCAGGCCGAGGTCGGCGTCATGGGCCAGGACCTCGGCGTCCTGCTCCCCCCCGTCGTCCTTGAGGATCTTGATGGACTTGAGCTGGCGGTCCCCCGCGTCGCTGACCAGCACCACGGCGCGCCCGCCCTGGGTGACGACGGGGCCGCTGCAGATGCCGATGCTGTCCTCCCCGCCCTCCTCTTCCGCGGCGGCGACCAGTTTGATCCAGGCCACGGACTTGGCGAAGGTCTTCTCCTGGGTCCGGATCTTGGCGGCCAGGTCGTCGGCGGCGGCCGCGGCGACGCACAGGCAGGCGGCGAGCAGAATGGGGCGCATGCTTACTCCTCCCATTGCGGTTCGAGGCTCAGGAAACCGGTCTGGATCCCGCGGCGGATCATCACGGTGACCTGGGCCGGCTTGCGCTTCTTCAGGTCCTGCATGGCCTCCTTCAGGGTGGCCAGGTCCCGGATGTCCTTGTCCCCGATCTTCAGGAGGAGATCCCCCTGGTAGAGGCCCGCGAACCCGGCCCAGCCCGAGGGCTCCACGGAATCGACCACGCATCCGACGACCTCCTTGCCCCAGCGCCGTCCGACGCGGTCATAGAACGTGATCTCCCGGGCCACGAACTCGAAGTCCTTGTCCCGGCCCCGCTTGACGTCCTTGGGCTCCACGGGGGAGGACCCGAGCGTCACCTCGAGCTCGGCCGGCTTGCCGTCCCTCAACAGCTTGAGGGTCACCTTCTCCCCGATCTTCCGGTGCCGGATGATCTCGAAGAAGATCTGGGCGTCGGACTCGCGGAAGGCGTTCACCGGCTGGTCGGCGATCTGCTGGATGATGTCCCCCACGTGGATCCCGCCCTGCTCGGCGGGCGTTTCCAGGAAGACGTCCGTGACGCGGACCCCCTTGGTCCCGGCCAGGCCGAGGGCCTCGGCCAGCTGGGGCAACATCGGCTGGACGTCGCACCCCAGCCAGGCCTTGGGCACCTGGGGACCCGGGGGCTCGTCCGCCTTGGTCTCGATGACCATCACGGACAGCACCCTGGAGCTGCGGCGCTCCAGCTCGACCACCACCGTGCGCTTCTCGTCGGGCTTGAGGGCCTCCATCCAGTC